>JARBAV010000423.1 GCA_029237515.1 Nitrososphaerales archaeon | reverse complement strand
CAGTATATCTAAGAAAAGAAATAAGAGTAAGATCGGTAAAGGTCACCGAATTAGCAAAGACGGGGCCATTGAATTCTTTACAACTGGATTTGGAGTTGAAGTATCATAATGCCAAAACCTAGAGATTATGAAATTACTAAGAGGAGAAAAATTGCTCACGGTAAGGGTTCGAGGTGGTGTAAGAGATGTGGTGCGTATAATGGATTAATACAACAGTACAAATTGTTCCTATGTAGACAATGTTTTAGAGAGGTTGCCCAACACTTGGGCTTTTACAAGTACGAATGATTAGGAGGATGAGAATAGTAATATGCCAGCATTAAATGTTCTAGCGAATTTGTTGAATACCCTATACAATAACGAATCGAGAAGAAAAAAAGAGTGTATTGTTGTGCCGGCGTCTAGATTCACTAGTGAAGTCTTGCGGGTTATGCAGAAACATCATTACGTAGGCGAATTTGAACAAATAGACGATGGTAGAGCAGGGAAGTTTCGCATTCAGCTTCTAGCTGCCATAAACAAATGTGGGATAGTCACTCCAAAGTATAGTGTGAGAAAGAATGGCTATCTTGACTGGGAAAGACGATACTTGCCCTCATTTAGCATGGGTGTATTAATTGTCTCTACAAGCAAAGGTGTTATGTCACATCATGAAGCCCAACAACTTGGTTTAGGTGGAGTCCTAGTAGGGTATGTGTACTGAAAAAATATCGGTTGAGAAAATGACTGTTGATGTTACTATACCCTCAGAGGTAACTGTATCCAAGGAAGAAAACCAGATCCAAGTTACTGGAAAGCTAGGGACCCTCACAAGAGATTTGTCGAAAATTCCAATTAAAGTTGATATTGTTCAGGATAGCATTAAAATTTCCTCTTATGGGAAGAGAAAGAAAGATTTCGCGATAATTAACACTGCAAAAAGCATTTTGAACAATATGATCCGCGGAGTAGAACGAGGATACACTTATCGATTAAAAATTGTTTTTGCGCATTTTCCCATATCTGTTAAGGTGAAGGGATCTGAGGTACATGTGGAGAATATTTTCGGTGAGAGAGCCCCGAGAATAGCCATGATAGTAGGCAGCAATACAAAAGTGAAGACAAGCGGAGAAGACGTGTTGGTGACTGGACCGAGTATTGAAGATGTATCTCAGACTGCTGCCAATATCGAGTCATCAACAAAAATAAAGGGCAAGGACCAACGTGTATTTCTAGATGGATTATACATTTATTCTAGGGAAGCCGGAATAGCGTAGGAATTGTATTGTCGGTAGGGCTCATCATTTTGATTCAGAGTAGATTTAATAATTAGAAATTCACCATGTTTCAAATTTCGAGTTTTGAAATATTTTATTTTCCTCCAATATTTACATTCGTGTGCTAATGAATCTTTTTGAAGATGGAGAACGAGATCGAGCATAGCATTTAATTGATTAAAAAGGAGTGTAATCTAACGTGAAAGGTGTTATACTTGCTGGGGGATTAGGAAAAAGATTAAGACCTATTACCGATGAGAGGCCGAAACCTATGATAGAAGTTTGCGACCGGCCAATAATAGAATGGCAAATCAGATGGTTCAAAAATCATGACGTAGATGAAATTGTTATATGTGTAGGTTACCTTAAGGAGCGCATTATTGATTACATCGGAAGTGGAAACAGATTCGGTGTAAGAGTAGGTTATGCTGTTGAAGAGGAACCACTCGGAACAGGCGGAGCACTGAAGAATGCCAGAAGCTTGATCAACGGCGCTAAGGATGAGGGATTCTTTATGGTAAATGGCGATATTTTGACTGACCTCGATCCGAATATTTTAAAGCACACCAAAAATTCTGCACTAGCTCTCGTACCATTGAAAAGTCCGTATGGTGTTATTGAACTGGACAAGAATGGCCTTGTTACTGGTTTTGTTGAGAAACCACAGATCAATGATAAATGGATTAATGCTGGAGTCTATTTTTTCACTAAAGATGTTTTCGATTTTCTACCGGAACATGGAAACATAGAGACATCTGCTTTGCCCATAATGGCAAAAGATCGAAAATTGAAGGGCGTTACATTTTCTACCTCTTTCTGGAGATCGGTCGATTCGCATAAAGATATGGACGAGGCTAGTAAGGAAATTCAAACATCCCAACTAGTTTCACGAGGAAACTAGTTGAATTCTTCGGGAGGAATCAAGACTGGATACAGTCTGGGAACTCTGCTTTCCATAGATGAGATCTTGAGATTTTCTCGCCTAGCAAATGATTATAAGAATGTTCATTCTCTCTGGGTACCAGAAACCTGGGGACGAGAAGCCTTTAGCACGTTAGGGGCGATCTCTCAAGTTGCCCAAGGTCCGAAATTAGGAACAGCAATACTCAATATCTATTCAAGAACTCCTTCTACCATAGCAATGGGCGGGATCACTTTGGATTTTCTCTCTGGAAATCGAACCTTGTTGGGACTAGGAGTAAGTACCAGTGCAATCATTGAAGATTGGCATGGATTAACCTTCGATAAGCCACTTGCCAGAATGAGAGAGATGGTTACTCTTCTCAGGCTAATTTGGGCTGGGAATTCGGTATCCTTTGAGGGCGACTTCTTTAAAGTCTCGAATTTTAAGCTCTTGCATCCTCCTCGTCGGAGTTCTATTCCTATATTTCTAGCTGCTGTAAATCCGTTAATGATAGCACTCTCCCTATCGGTCGCAGAGGGTCTACTCTTATACTTGAGACCTTTTAACGAGTTGAGGTCCACAGTT
>JARBAV010000422.1 GCA_029237515.1 Nitrososphaerales archaeon | reverse complement strand
ATTGGCTTTTGCTAGCGAACTAAAATGATTTATCAGTACAAGGTGTCACTTATTTTTTTGGAAAGTGATATTCAAAATAACATTAAATATTAATGAAGATCATTTGCTCCCTGGTATGAGTACTGTGGACGGCAAGACAAGCAATTTGCATTTGAAGAAAGATAAACGACGGAAAAAAGAAGACAGATGGCAAGAAAAAAATGGTAATAAGGTTGAGATAATTAAGTACTTTTATCGATATTCAGATTATTCAGTGCAGGCTATAGCTGAGCATCTGTCAATGCCAGTTAGCAAAGTTCAGGATATTGTTGATGAGTTAATTAAAAGTGACGCATTGGAGGCGTTTATAGAAGAGAGCACTACAAGGGTTGAAAAAATAATGAGCGAGGACGTAATTTCACTGGATTACTATAAGTCGGTAGTTGATGCAGCGGCATTGATGACCAAAAACGAAGTTGGCAGTATAATTGTAACAAGACGTAGCGATGATAATACTGACATTCACAATAAAAAGAGACGATCTTCTAGTATTACTAGCAGGCCGTACGGGATAGTCACTGAGCGGGATATGGTGAGAAGATTGGATCCAGTTATTGTTGGTTCCGATTTTTATTTTCAGAATGCGTTGTTAGGTCATATCTGTTCTCACCCTCTAATTGCTGCATACAGAGGCCTGAATGTGTATGACGCGACTGAAATTATGATTAAAAATAGAATACGCAAGCTTCCAATACTCAATTCAGTAGGCGATAAGATAATTGGGATAGTCACGACCACCGACCTAGCCATGTTTCTTTCGCCCTCAAAGAGGCCCGGACTTGTTTTATCCTTGCTACAAGCATTGACCAGAGGAGGCAAGGCCGCTAAACAAAAGGTAAAACAAGAAGAGAAATCACTGGAACGAATGGACACTTCACTTGATCCGCTGAAAATGTATATTTGCAGAACATGTTTAAAGAAATTTGCTCATATTGAAGAGATGGGAAGGCATGTCCTGTCGGAACATCGAAAGAAAGGCGAAATTGCTTGATATCTTCGTGTATAGCGGCTTAGATAGTGCAAAAAAGGACATTAAGATACGATACAATAAAATAATGTAATACATCAAGGTAAAATACCTGATACATGTCAGATTCAGAACGGGATATTAGAACCCCGGTATTTGTTGGGATACTCAAGTCATGTGTTAACGGTGCTACCAAGCAAAAGATTCTTAAAGAACCAGCTCCTCTGACGCATGAACAATTAAGGAGAATAACTGCGGAATTAGTAGATAGGGAACTTTTAAGATATGTAGATGTAAATAGAGTTTATATTACTACCGATAAAGGGCATCAATTCCTGAATCAAAATAGGAATCTAAAAGACGCCGATTAAGTCAGATTGCATGCAAATCTGTCGTGAATTCTCGACATTACGCATTCTTGTAAATTATGGTGTCAAGGCTTATTACGAAACCTAACGTGGTTATATTAAGTCTATAGATAATATTATAATAAGATATAGCGTGCAGTGTTTTCTCATATTCTGTGATAGCCATAATCAATTTAGGGATTCATTCTACTATGCCATGATTTAGAATCAACAAGATTGTATTGTCATCCTTATGTGTCCATGGTTTTTATAACCTTATCCTGTGTTCTGGAATATGTATTAAGAGTATCCCACTTTAAGTTAAAATAGCTCTCGTTTATGATTTTGCGATAATAGGGATCACCTCGTTATAACAACGTACGTATTCTTCTATGACTTGATCCCAACCAGGAAAGGTCTCTGAGAAGCGTACCGCTTTCTTTTCTTGCTGGTACCGAGCTATAGGATCCATAAGAAACTTAATGACAATTTTAGCAAATTCTAATTTTTTATCGCTAACACACAATGCTCTGCTATCTCTGAGATTCAAACCCTGTACTCCAACTGAAGTAGTGACAATGGCTTTACCAGCTCTTATAGCTTCTAACAACTTTACCTTTACTCCTCCGCCTATTCGAAGGGGACAAACAACGACTGTGGAAGCTTTGTAAAAGGGCTCAAGGGAATTCACATACCCTGTGACTTCTATGTGACTATCTTTGGGGAAGGCTAGCCGGCGTATTTCAATTGGAGGTGAATTACCTACAAGAAACAGGCTCACATTGGGAACTTGTTTAAGGATAATGGAAAAGATTTCTGTTGAAAAATACAACGCAGCATCGACATTCGGATCATAAGCAAAATTACCTACAAAAAGAATAGAAACTCTATTATTAAAAAACCTCCAAAAGTTATGGCCATGTTCCTTAATACTATTATCATTAGCACCAATTGTTGTAATATTGTTTGATACTTATTCTGAGCTGTTGTTAATAGATAGCTCATGTTCAGTTCCATTGGGAATCATTACTACGTCTACATTCGGT
>JARBAV010000421.1 GCA_029237515.1 Nitrososphaerales archaeon | reverse complement strand
CAAAAGTAAAGTAAAAAGGTGTTCCGTGCTGATTGAAGGCGTGGTCGCACATTGAGCTCTTCCCTTGCAGAACGTAAGAGAATCTTGCGGCGCGAAATGTTAGCCAAAAGGAATTGTCTAACCGAACTAGAAATCAAAAGTAAAAGCAAGCAAATACAAGAAATATTCACTGCTAGCAGTTTCTTTGAAGAAGCAAACATATTAGGAGTATATTTATCTCATGGCTCAGAGGTCAGAACTCAGAGAATCATTGAGGCATGCTTTAGAAACATGAAAACTATAGCCGTGCCTCGCGTTATAGATTCACAATCGATGAGTTTCCATGAGATTGATGAATATCGTATGAATTCTCTTCCCAAAGGAAAATTTGGCATTCTAGAACCAAATGGAACGGAAATTGAAGTTTCCAAATCTATGGATCTCCTGATCGTACCAGGCATCGCCTTTGATTTACACGGTTACAGATTAGGTCACGGAATGGGATACTATGATAATTTCCTAAGGAATAATGGGCAGATGACAGTAATTGGCCTAGCATTCGATATTCAAATTATGAAGACACGGTTTCTGCCCCATTCTAAATATGACGTGAAGATTGGCAACGTAGTAACAGAGAGTGGCTTCCAATCATTCGAGTTAGATTGAATACATCCCAATATCCCTTCTAAAGTATTGACCATTGTCACCCCAAGTAATCTGATTGACAACCTCATAGACCTGTTGCCTTGCCTCTCTTAAATTGGACGCAAGTGATGTTATAGAAAGCACTCTCCCGCCATTAGTCAATATATGCCCTGACGCATCTCGAGTAGTTCCAGAATGAAATATGTTAGTATCTTTCGGATATCCATTTTTCAATCCGTATATGATTTCACCTTTTTGGTACCTCGCTGGGTATCCTTTTGCAGCCATCACTACACAGATTGATGTTTGGTCCTTCCATTGAAGGGGTGGAAGCTCGTCCAATTTTCTAGCCTCTGCAAAGGCAAGATACTCAAATAGATCAGAGTTCAACCTTACCATCAAGGATTGACATTCGGGATCACCCATCCTAGCATTGAACTCCAACACACTTGCTTTACCTTTATTGTCAATCATTAACCCAGCATAGAGGAAACCAGTAAACGGCACTGAATTAGATTTCATAACCGAGACTGTCCGCTCAATAATATCATAAATGATTTGTCGCTGTGTATCCTGACTGACGTAGGGAACTGGGGAAAAGCTGCCCATTCCTCCAGTATTGGGACCAGCATTCCCGTCGGCAATATTCTTGTAGTCTCTACAAGTAGGAAATGTCTTGATATTAGATCCGTCTGAAAGGGCAATAAGGGAAACTTCTTGTCCTCTAATTCTCTCCTCAATTACAATTTTGTCACCTGCTTCCCCAAAAATTCTCTTTACCATCATTGCCTCGATGGCATTGATCGCCTCTTCTTGACTATTGCAAACAATCACTCCTTTCCCTGATGCTATACCATCAGCCTTTATGACCAAGGCTTCGGATTGCTTCAATACGTAGTCAACAGCTTCTTGGTGGTTCGTAAATGTTGCAAATTGCGGTGTTGGAATTCCGTTTGACTGCAATAGGTCTTTCGCAAAGGATTTGCTTGTTTCAATTTTGGCGGCTCTTGACGACGGACCGAGAATTTCTAGATTTCGGGCCGAAAAGTAGTCTACAATTCCTAATGAGATAGGAGCTTCTGGTCCTACTATGGTAAAGCAATTCTTACTTTTTGCAAAAGCTACTAGCTTTTCGAAATCATTAGGTTGAATCGGCACATTGTTTATGGTACCGGCGTTTCCAGGAGCATAATAAACACTTTCTACGAGGTTACTCTGGGAAATTTTCCAGCCTAGTGCGTGTTCCCTTCCTCCCCCACCGATTATTAGGACACTTTTGCTTTTTTGTTTCAATAAGTGTAGACAGAAATGCCAAGATGTATTAAATAGTTATGATATCATATGCAAAATAGAAATGCACTTTCAGGGATTTATTCTGGCGGCGGCATCAACTGTATCAAACCAAAAAAGTCGCGTTTCATCATTTCAGTTTAAATATCGTACTAATGACTATTAAGAGAAAGGGATTTTGTTATGAAAGACTACGACCATGTTATAGTTTGGACCGATTATTTTAATCGTAATCTATCTCGAAGGAAGGGAAGGAAAGTATCAAAAGATGTGGCTATATTTGACCCTTCAGTTCAGGAATTAGTTGATGCTTCT
>JARBAV010000420.1 GCA_029237515.1 Nitrososphaerales archaeon | reverse complement strand
TTTAGAACGTTCGACAAGTATAAGAACTAGAAAATTGCGGTGCCACAGCTGAAACAAAATACATCATCATAATTGATTGCAGAATTACATTTTTCGCAAACCTTTAATACTTCAGAGGGTTGGATATCAATCCTATTTTTGCAAACCTTACACGATACTTGATTCTCTGGATTCTTCCTGCCACAAAATCTGCAATAGATAATGTTTTCGCTTATCTCGGAGGTTGTTTTTGTTCCATGAGTGAGTCTAGATATAGAATTGGTAAGTATGTCAAGGAAGTTAGCCATGCACAGTAATGGAATTACCGGTAGATAAACAATAATCCTTTTATAACATCTTTTCAAAGAAGTACTATAGCCAAACACCAATCCCTCTGGAAAAACTAGGCATTTATGATTTTTATAGGCACTGCAATGCAATGCAATGCAACATAAAATCTAGATCCAAGCATAGGTTAGATATCTTAGCAGATTATCAGTAACAGCTATTTAGTTAGCCAGCTAAATATTTTCGAGTTTACAGAAACATCAACTGAAGGTTTAATCCTTTTACCAATACAACGTATTAATGCCTTATCTATATCATTACTATTATTCCATATTATTATTATCTAACTTACCTGACTATGTTAATATGTGAGTATGTCAATATAGTATTAGATAGTCATGGGTAAATGGAAATGCCTGTGGTGTTCTAAGATAATAGAAGGAGAATCTTTTATGGATTTAGTAAATTCAATTACGAAAGAGTCTGAACCAGTACATGCATGGGAAAACATATCCTTTCTAGATAAGACTACAACGGAGCATGAATTACTAGCTTAGCCTCGTTTTCTTTGTCTTGTAGTTGTTCTGATATGAAGTAACTCACCCACTATTTGAACACCGATAGATAGGGTTGTCGGCCAAAGACCTGACCCCCTCTTATCATCCGTTTACACTTTAGTAATTCTCTTGTTAACAGCTTCAATATTCCGTTTTAAGAATTCCCGGTAAGCAAGAAACAATTTCTTTTGATAATCCTTCTTGCTGGTGTTACTTATTATATCGAGCAGACAATTACTTTCATGTGACAGCTTGTTTATCTGATCTTCCATCGCAATCTTTTCTTCTAATGGAGTGTTAAGAGTATGTATAAGTGTTCGAATTGAATCAGTCGCTTCGATTAATCTTAATGAGATCTGGTCTTCCTTTTCGTTTTGGTTTACTATTAGCTTAGTTTCTTTAAATTTTGCATTCATTTAATGCCTAGTGTTGGTAAGAGAAGTATGTAAATTTTTATCTTCAGCAATCTCTAACTTCTTATCTCACAAGTAATACAGGACAATCTGCACACTGAACTACACCTTTGGCAATACTTCCTAACAATAGCCTTTTGATTCCAGATCTCCCTCTTGTCCCTATCACAATCAGATCTATATTTTTATCCACTGAATAATTGACAATGGTTTCTACTACTGGATTAACGGTTACAAAAACTTTTGCTAGTATATCTATACTAGTACCATTATTGTTGCTCAAATCTTTCTGTCTTGCTTTTATAGAAATGTCGTTAAACCAAGATTCAGCCTGCTTCTTTGCATCTTCAATATACATCTGAGCAGCATAGCCATTCAGGAAGTGGCCATAAGGAACCCGCGCTATTGCATGTATACAGTAAACTTGAGATCTTTGCCTTTTCGCAATCCCAACAGCATAATCTGCGGCTTTAAAAGAAAACTTCGAACCATCTATTGGAACCAGTATTCGTTTAATTTGTTTCAATTCCCTTTCTTCCTCCTCTCTCTGAAATGAACTCTTTGTTCTCCTGATACTCGTATCTCTATTGAGATCTATTAGTGGTATACACACCTTTGACAAATTGATTAACGCCCTTCAATCTACTCATGTACCCATGTTTTTCCATTTTTTGTGGTCCATTATTAGCTTAGTAAGCATAGAGTTAGACAATGGTAAATGAATCAGCATCAAAAAGATGAAAAGATAGTTGACCAGACAAATATGGATTACCCTTATAATATGTTAAGATACATCAAATTAGCTAATTACCCTCCCATTGTATAAACTTTGGAAAGGGATATATCGGTAACAAAACGTAGCAATGAAGGGTGACTAAAGAGATTTCAAACCAATTGTATCACCAGGCGGTACTTTGGTCTTATTAACCTCTTCTCTTATAGTATCTAAAATAAATAAACCTAGTTCAGTCAACTTCACTTTGCTATTCAGAAAATTATAAAAGTAATAATCTCCACTAGCAATGATGTCCTTCTCAGTCAGGGGAAAGTTGCCTGATACGTCATTATGTATGATTGTAGATTTGTCGAACTTAATAATTTCCTCGGCAAGAGACTGGCTTATGTCTCTTCGTGTTATGCCGTATTCTAATAATTCTAATATTGATAGACTCACTACATCAAGGACGGTTACAATCTTTATTACAATCGGATCTCTCAGTAGCCTGGTCAGACGATCAGCATCAATCATTTTCCGATTAATTGTCATACTAATAATGGTGGAGAAGAGATTGATAACACTTACTACAACCAAAAGCCATGGCAATGAAGCATATAAGACTATGAAATAGGATATAGATAAGGAAAGGATATCAAGGGGGTTCAAAAGGAGAGAGCATTTCTACGTGTATATTCTATCTCCTACATGGTCGCTTTTTTCTCTAACTACGTCCGGGGACAGCATTATCTTGGCAAGCTCTTCCATTCGCCTTCTTATTCTCTCGCCTTCCTTTCTTAACTGCTGAGTATTAATGTCTACCAAAGATCTCTCGATTGAATTAATGGACTCAATCAACAAAGCAGCGCCCTCCGGATCAGGGATTCTGCTATAAGATGGCACAAAAAATCCTCTGCAGCTGATACCGCTAGAAATACAGAGCGATAGAAGTCCTCCAGATATACCTCCCACAAACGCCGTAAAGTTCTTGTCATTGAGGTCCGATAAGAAGTGGAAACCATCGCCGTATGCTGCTTTAGAATCGCTTGATAATACAAGTACTTTCCTATCAGGGCCTGTAAAATTATCTAAAGGGAACGCATCTAACACGATTAGTTCCCTTGAATTATATTTTAACGACCATTTTGTAATCGCGTCCAGTACTGAATAGACACCTCTAGTATTGGTAATCGGTATTTCGCAATTGATCACACACAAACTTGCATCCATGTTTGAATAGAGTCTAAATGGATGACGGAGTTTCTCTCCAATATAGATAACACCAGGAAGAGTGAACCTAGAATCCACAAATGCAATCTGATGCAATTTCAGCTGTTTAATTATGTAGCCTGTGCATATTAGATCCGACTATGCCAGCTCTTGGAAAAGAGCATATCACTGTCGGATTTTTGAGGTTCATTTTCTTGTATCCTTCAGTTTTTGAAGAAATGGATCTTATCCGAGTCCTATTACCCTCAGACACTATGTCGTAAGACTAATCCTGTTGCTCATTCAGATAACCAAGATAATAATGCTCAGGATAGCTATAATGCTCGGATTGAAGGTAATATAATAAGAATGAAAATTGGGGCTTTTGAGATTATTTCGTTAAAGGTTAATTTCTAAGTTACAATCCTTTCTGAGATGTATTCTTTCGACACCGATGGTTTATAGGTGATGGCTAGAAATGGAGTATTTGAGTGCCTGTTATATTGGTTGACTGACGAACAAGAATTATAATTGTATTTTTGACAAAGTAAATATTATTTTTGTTTAGACCCTTCCTTTATTGAACATTGAGGACAATACTTTGTTTTCTGGTAGTGATAACCACATGTTCTGCACTCCACAATCTCAGGGTTCTCAATATTTTCGTGTGAGTCCGCTCCTAACTTATCATCTTGCATTAGAACCATCTATTAAATGAATGATTGAGGAATTTAAGCAGTTCTGACCAGGCAAGCTCAATGCCCACTTTGAACCTAGGCAACCTGTAATAAATATGTCTTTATAAATTAAAATTTAGATGCGGAGAATATTGTTACAATCTTTTCTTTCCAACTTGGTAGTGCCATCCATAGCGTATTATGATTGCAGTGCAATAAATTGTATGCAGAGAAAATAATTAACGTCTTATTCATACGATGATACGTATATACTTACTGTTTTCATATTAGTATTAGTCTGAATATATTTGCGAGCTCATTCTGAAACTAAAATTAGCGATATTATAGTCAACAAATTAGAAACTATTGGATCCTCCTCTAACGCACAGGATGCGGCAATAAAGATGAGAGATAGACAAGTCAGTTCCGTACTTGTGATAAATGATAAAGATGGCAGTCCAATGGGAATTGTTACTGAACGTGATCTTTCAAGAAAAGTATGTGCTAGTGATAAGAGTAGCAAGGAAGTGTTAACCAGCCAAATAATGTCATCTCCTCTCATTACCATCTATACCGACTCATCACCATCATACGCAGCAGATCTAATGTTAAAGAATAAGGTGAGGCATTTGCTTGTAGTTGTCAAGTCGAGTCAAGATAACAACAAAAAAGAATCTAGGGATGATGAATATTTTCCAAAGCCAGTGGGAATAATTACACCTATGGACTTTACAAGGTTTGAAGTAACCACCACTCCATTAGACCAAAGCGATGTGGATAATTATGAAGATGATACTGTGGATGAAATATTAAGGCATTATAGAAACGACTTTAATTTCGCTTAGAACAGGTAATTCCATGTCTATATGTACTAGCTCCGAAAGTCAATAAATAAGAAATGATTTATAAAAATAAAATGGACCCAATGGAGATGTTACGATATATCAGATTT
>JARBAV010000419.1 GCA_029237515.1 Nitrososphaerales archaeon | reverse complement strand
GGCCCCTAGAGATTACATCATCGTCCACGACGATCCTACCAGACCTCAACCTCGCATCGATCGCGAGATCAATGATGGGATGACCACAGTGGTCGGGAGGTTAAGAAAGGACTCCGTGTTTAACCATGGCATAAAGTACGTGTTACTGTCACACAACGAAAAGATGGGATCGGCGAAAGGAGCTGTTTTGATGGCGGAATTGTTAAAAGATAAAGGGATTCTATAATCTTATTTTATTCTTCTAAAAAACAGCACTTTATTTTGAAAATAATACATTTATTAACCCCTCCTGATGTAAAGATATCCAAGAGCTATTTATGGGTAGAATAGACGAACTTGACTTAAAAATTCTCAGTGAGCTCTCCAAAGACGCAAGTATTTCTGTTCCAAAACTCTCCAAATCAATCAATGTTAATTCCTCAGTTGTATATAGCAGAATCAAAAGACTCCTAAAGATGGGTTTCATAAAGAAATTCACCATAGTGATTAATGATGAGGCTCTTGGTTTCAACGTTAGAGCTCTCACTGGGATAAATATGGACTCAAAGATGAGAGATAACGTTCTGAATGAATTGTTCAGGATTCCAGAAGTACGTGAGGTTGCAGAAGTGACGGGAAGATTCGACATATTGGTAACCATGAGCTCTAAATCTCTTGACGAAATGCATCAATTAATATCAGAAAAAGTGGGTAGAATAGAGGGTGTCCAGAAGACAGAAACATTTATTGAAATGCGTAAGACTGTAAGAGAATTACTTTATTCGCATTCCATAGCACAATAGCGACTGGAATGGCAATCGGAAATTTGGATAAAAGGATACGATATTATTATATTTAGTTAGATCTTTACAGTCAACGTTGGAAGGACAATAGTAGATGGATACCTTGACTACCTCTGCATCCTTTGGCAGAGTTTTCCGAGATTATTATGAGCTTACAAAGCCAAAGATATGGTATCTATTAGTATTTACTGCCTTCGCCTCCGCACTAACCGCATCCTTCCTCTTCGACATTCCGACAAGCGCCGTTATGTGGCTTCTATTAATTCTCGGTGTCGCAGCAGGTTCTGCAGCTGCTGACACTTTGACAGGATATAACGATCGCGACATTGATGCAATCATGGACCGAACAAAAGGGCGTCCAATTCCTTCAGGCAGAATATCCCCTAGAAATGCCTTTATATTTGGACTTATCTTGGCAGCAATTTCACTTGTTTGTGCTTGGTTTTTGAATATTTACGCATTCGCACTGATGGCGTTTGGTCTATTTGACAATATTATTGTTTATAGCAAATGGCTAAAGCGTACTAGCCAGACTAATATAATTCTCGGAGGGTTCTCGGGAGGAGCACCCGCAATGATAGGATATGTCGCTGTCACTACACAAAGTATCGAGATTGGGATCATCATGGCAGGATTGGTTTTCCTCTGGATTCCAACCCATATTTGGAGCCTTGCGCTTCATTCAAGGAAAGACTATGCGAAGGCCGGGATACCAATGTTACCTGTAGTTCAGAATGAAAAAAAGTCTGTTAGGATTATTGCGGTCACCACAATATTGATGGTTCTTTTCAGCATTTTTCCTTTTTTTCTCAACGAATTCGGGATTATTTATGTATTAACTGCTACTGTTTTCGGTGCTTCTATGCTGGCACTCTCGTTATGGTTACTAGCGCGACCTAGTGAGAAAGTTGCATGGACCGTTTTCAAGTTCTCTAGTCCTTACCTAACTGCAATCTTTATAGCTTTCATAGTTGACGCATTGTTTCACTAGAATGTTGTAATGTACTACTACTATTGGCACAAGATCTTTTCGCATTCATAGACTAATCGGGCTACAACAACGTGTGCTTCAAGTCCCATATTCGATATGCTGAATAGGCCAGTAAATTTATCACTAGTCGTCTTTGAAAAATGCTCTCTAGGGAAACCACCCACTACGAACGCACACGGCGACAATGAGTTTAAGGAGAGACTGTCAGAGACAACCTTTTCCAAGGTGGAAGGAGCTCCAATCGAGGAGAAGCCTATCACTTGCCTCGGTCTTATTTTTTGGTCTATCAATTGGTTAAAGGTTACTCCTTCCTTCAATTCCAACATCACTTTGGTCCTTTCTCTGTTCATTACCCTCTTATTCTTAAAGAGGTCTGCCATTAAACCATCAAATCGGGGATATGATTTTGGAAACCGGATCCCTTCTCCAATTATGATACTGTTCCTATCTATTGTCGAAATGTATACTCTGACCTTATTATTGAGATAAAGTGGGGAGGACATCACAGCCGCTAATGAAAGATGTACAATGTCAGGCCTGCCATGTTTTGCTAAGGTCGGATCAATTTTCATTGCGGTGTGGTGATAACTCCTATCAAGAAACGTTTCTCCAGGATTCCTTCCTAGTCTTTTGGCATGAGCTCTCACAGCTTGATGATTTCGCAAATTTGGAGGAACCAGCTCTAATGCGGCTTCTGCGATAATTAGGGAGCATCCAATTTCCTGCTTCATGCAGTCAACCAGAAATGAAGTGCAAGGCTTCCATAAAATAAACCTACGTACTCTTCGAGATGTCTGTCCATTTGTTTGTTGTATGTGACAATTTTCAATACAGTAAAAACTTTCAACTCAAAGAAACCAATTTTCAACCGCTAGGCACGTGTTACGTGTAACTAACCAGTATAATGATTTATGTAGACCGATGTAGGATATGTCACAATATCATCCAGAAGACGCAACTTGGAAACGGCGAAGGAACGAATAGACATCTTGGTTGATGCTGCATTGTACTATTCAAGGATAGATGACAAGCTATCAGACGATCAAGCTCGACTGGCGAAAAAGATTGCGATGAGGGTTCGTACCAGACTTCCCTACAATGTCAAACAGCTTTTTTGCAAGCAATGCAAAGAATTTATCATCCCTGGAAAGAGTTCAAGAATTAGACTTGGACGATCGAATACGAAATGTATCAGGATAAGTTGTCATCGCTGCGGCCACATTTATCGAAAAGTTCTCTCTTCTTAAATTCTCGAACCAACTTACAATGTTTTTTATAAATATTCAAATGGAGCAATCAGTTGAACCAGTTTCTTTAGAGTAAATAAGGAAGACATACTTCGATTTTGGATATAGCAGTTCTTACACGGCGCCAAATGAAGATTTGAATTTAGAATTCAGCGAAGTCGATAATAATTTATAAGGTGTTAGAAGAGGCTAATACAGAGTGTATAATGGCTAAGCTGTATGATATCCCTGCTAATGACCTCATTGTAAAATTAGCTGAACGATTAAAGAAGGATAAGAAGATTGAGCCACCGGTTTGGTCGGCGTTTGTGAAAACAGGCTCTCATGTGGAAAAGATTCCTCAAAACAGGGACTGGTGGTATATTAGATGCGCTTCAATT
>JARBAV010000418.1 GCA_029237515.1 Nitrososphaerales archaeon | reverse complement strand
TGCTGATTGTAAAGTATAGAAGGGGTGACAATCATTCCCCCGTACATACCGCTTGCCACATGTTCCCATACACCATTCAAGTTATCTCCGTCGCAGTGGTACATAAAGACGCTCGGGGCTTTTGGGTTGACTTTCACTAACCATGTCTTGTTTTCACCTGGCTTAACGGGACCAGATAAAGCCTGACTTGGTCCTGTTATTCCATGCAGATTGAGGCTATGTACTATGTCACCATTATTGATTAAAATGAACCGTACCAGCTCTCCCTCATAGAATTCAAGTACTGGGCCTGGAACTGTGCCATTAAAGGTCATTGTCTTGTATTTGATACCCCCAGGATGCAGTTGATTGTCTGGCGCAACCCTTGTTATGGTGTCATCATCTGCAATTAGGGTAATATTTCGAATGGCTAGATTGATGAATCTATTTTCATCTTGAGTAGCCCCACCGGCAGTGGTAGTGGCTTCAGTGAAAGGTAGTGATGAAAGAGTCGTACACAAAAATGCTAGAATTACAAAGAAGATAACTGACGACGACACATATAACATATAATTCTTATATGGCGCCAGTTCTGTTAAATAGATTGTTATCTGAATATGCTTTACATTACTTGTGTCAATAATAATGTTGAAGCTGAAAACTAATGGCATAGCATGTCAGATCAGCATGTATATCGTTAATGATAGACAATAGATACCAATTTGTTTATCTGTAACATCTTTCCGGCTACATATTATATTCTTGTGATTTCCTAAGCATAATATTTTTCGGATTCTTGAATGCGGTGCATTGCACTGCATATATAGTCTTGTTCATTTATGTTATTATTATGCGGCACACTTCATAGAAAGACCGTGAACTGTAAATACTGCGGCCATCGTCTTAGTATACTTTAAGCATACATTTATCTCATTGTATTTACTATAGTGTTACAGTAGTTAGTCATGCTCTTGCCGTCTGAAATTGAATCCAAGGCAATAATACCAGCCATAAGGGCGATATTAGCGTCGAAGCTTACTGAAAGATATGGCATGAGTGAATGTGATATAGCCAAGGCCATTGGTATTACTCAAGCAGCAGTTAGCAACTACGCAAGATGCACAAGGGGAAATAGGAAAGTCATGGAGAAGCTTTTATCGACTAGAGAGGTAATGGACATTGTGGAAGATATTGCCTCAGACTTATCTCAAAGTAAAATTTACACTCCAAATGCTATGTTGAGATTTACAGAAATTTGCAATCTAATTCGCTCGACTCTAGTCATATGCGACATTCATCATGATATTGAATCCGATTTCGATAATACGATCTGTGATGAATGCAAAGTGAACGTGCTAAATGCGAAGTCAGTACGATGAGTATATCATAGATCATGGTTGTAACCAGCAATGATATACGTCCGATTTCTGGCTTCGAAGTGGATAGAGAAGAGGACTTGGATGCTGAAAGGTAAAAAGCTTACCTCTAAGCAATTAGATTATTTGTGTACCAAATAGAATATTGAAATGCGTCACCAGTCCTGATAAGAATTAAGTCAAAGATGTATTGTAATTTATTGTGTTCAAGTTGCCTTCACGGTCGGTACATTGAACGATTATTTCACTAGACCCTGCTATTTAAAATTTGTATATTATTCTAAACAATCTGGCTATTTCATTCATGGATAATTGTCTGACGAAACGATGGACAGCTTATTACATAGATCGGCTCGTATTTGCATTGATGATCAAGCTACTTGACTACCAATACAGGACAATGAGAATAAGTTACTATATCTGATGCCACGCTGCCCAAGAGCAATCTTTTGAATCCAGATCTTCCTCGTGTACCTACCACTATTAGATCTACACCTGCGTTTTCGGCATAGTTAACAATACTTCCTGAAACTTTGACGGGGCTTAATATTATCTTTGTATGAAACTTGACGGGACTATCTTTTTTTAATTCGTTCCTAATTCTTGAAAACCAAGGATCAGATTCGCTTTTTGCCTTATCCATTACCTTACTTACTGATTCTGGTATTTTTTCAATTTGCATGTCAGAGTCGTAATCATCCTGGGTCAGAGCAGATATGACATACAAAGCTATCAGCTCAGAGCGATATACTTCAGCTAGACTAATTGCATAACTTGCCGCATCTAAAGACTGATCTGAACCATCTATCGCCACCAAAATCTTTGAAAAACTTATCTCATCCAACTGAGAGAAAGGATGCTGAATGGATGTTTAAACCTTTATCTTTCATTTAGGTTCTTATTCTTTTGAGCGTGAAAGTTTACATCCTCTTCATGGACTGATACCCGTCTTAGAGCATAATTTCAAGAAAATAGCGGAATCAATTTACGCAGTTATATGCAGTTCAAATTATTCGAATGTTTGACATTTCTATTTTTTAGAATGGCGTCGTAATCAGCGCTATTTCTATTCGTACTTGATTCTAGTAGTGTAACAGAATATACCTAAAAAGTTAAGCCAAGCCACTCTATTATTATTTTACTACTAGAACAGGACAGTGCGTATACGTGACTACGTTTAATGCAACACTTCCCAATGTCATCCTCTTGATATTAGTCCTTCCCCTCGTGCCAATCACTATAAGATCCACGCCTTCGCTTTCTGCATATTCTGCTATAGAACCTGCTATCGACGTTGAAAGGGAATGCGCGCTAACAACATCTATTCTTAAGGCAATCCCGTTATTGTCACAACTTTCACTTATACTATCAAACCACCCTTGAACTTCTTTCCGGTACTCAGCAAGTGTTGCTCTTATCACGGTAGGATAATCGTCGTATTCACTTGAGGATTTTCCAAGAAAGTATGCAGGTGACAGATTTGGAGGTACAATATGGAGTGCAATTAGTTTAGAGCCAAAATTCCTAGCCAAGTTCATTGCATGATTTACAGAAGCAAATGATGATTCAGAACCATCTATCGGAACGAGTATAATGGAATAACTATGCCTCATTTTCCTCCCCCACCACGATTAACTGACGAGCTTGCATTATATCTAAATGCTTCCTGTTATGATGCACATATGTTTATTCTTATTTGTACAACTCCTTTACTGTGGCCGGATCGTCAACCATCATTTTAGGAATTCATTATTGGTTCTTGATCTAGAAACAATAATCCATTGTGTTTGATTCCGTATGCATGATAGTATTTGCGATAAGATCAAAGTTCCAGCTACATATCATTTCACATGCCACTATCAAAATTTTGTTCTAACTGCTTCATCAAAGTAGATGACCGACATCTCGGATGGATTAAAGAATGATAACATGTATAACAGAAGCGCATGATACACAGTTGATCTTGTGTGCTCCAGACAAGAGGGGCCTAGTCTGAAAAATCATCTTTGGTAGTTAATTGTAGTCTAGTCTAACTCTACTTGTAGCCGAAAAAACCAACACACCTATCCGCTCGAGTCTAACAGGAGCATTTCTAAAGTGTCACCTTTGCTATGATTGTATTTGAGGTTATACTAATATTTGGTCTTGTATTAGCAAGGTTCTCAAAAATCAAATTCAGAAGTACTTTTGTGAATAATGACCAGTTTTCGCCCAACTCATGTTGAATCATAAATACATGGGTATTACCTGCTTCTATCATGTGATCGGATTTCATATCTGAGACTTTCATATATTCCTGTAATATTTCTAGTACGGTCCACAGATTGTAT
>JARBAV010000417.1 GCA_029237515.1 Nitrososphaerales archaeon | reverse complement strand
CCCAATGCCATCAACACGCCTTATATGCACCAATAATTTTATTTTCGTGCTTCTCCCATGTCAGACTTACCCTAGCCAATTCTCGCGTTCGTTTTCGCAAATTGTACAACTCATCGGGATGCTGTTGCAAATGGTCTAACTTATTCATTAGATCTGCATAGTCATCAAACTTGATGCAACAGTCTTGAAGTGATTCAATCACAGGAAGTATCGATGAAGTGCACGCCACTGCTAATCCAGCATGTGCGTACTCATATGGTTTGTTTGGATTTGTATAGTAATGTGCCCAGTGCTTTTTCCACGGTAGGAGGCCAACAGTGTGCCTTGACATTTCACCAAACATTTCTGAACGAGGCAAGAAACCAAGAAATTTCAGATTGGAGAAAGTGGAATCTGACCAACCCGCAATTGTCAGGGGGAATCTTTTGTCATTCTCAAATAGATCGAATAGTCCGTCCATTTGCCTTTGAGGATACATAACCTTATCATTGCCGTCGCCTCCTGAATAAATACAATCGACCTGAGTTTGATATGTGGGAGAGGTAATTGACTCTACTTCTGACAATATGGGATAATTCGGAACGATAAACGGCCGGGCGTTCCGATCACGCAGATAATCTTTTGCAATCGTTTCGGAAACCACAATAACTGGCGCGGTAGAAACAAGTTCTTTTTCCCAAGCCGTCCACACACGTATCGCATATCTATCGATCAACCGCCTTCTTATTCTGTTCATCCGCCTCTTAATCGAAAATTTGGAAAACTCAGGATTGGCAATGCCTTGTGTTCGAATGCTCGCCTGGAATGGCTGATAGTCCATCTCCAGAAGTATTTTCGATGACATAGACCAATACTCGTGGTCATCGAAGACAAAGGGCACTCCGAGTTCAGAAACTAGCTTTGCAGAATACAAATTATGTGAATGGACTATATCTGGGGCCTCTTGCTTCAGAATTTTCTCTAGCTGCCTTTTCACCTGCTGCCAGTAGTAAGGAATGCCTAGGCGTGCTTTACTATTCCAATCAATCTCGTAAATCTTGGCAAAATTAGTACCATTGATATTATTTCCTGGTTTACCCGCAAAACTGACATTGTAACCAAGCTTCAAAGCAGTAATAGCAGACTTTTCTACTCGCCAGTCGGGTAAACTTTCGTGCGAAACATGTAAAACCCTCAAATGTATGGATGCTCAATATTGAATTCAATTAATAAATCTACTATGAGCAGTTTGGAATAGGGAATAGTTGCGGCTTGTAAACTGGAATGCTATTTCTGCCCTTGCTCAATTCGTGGTTCCTTAAAATCAGATACACTAGCTTCTGAGGATCGATCAGCCAGATCTTGCGTCTGATTTCCGGCTTGTTCAGTCGTTCTTTTTGGCTTTCGCACAATTTTGTGTAACATATCCCTCATTTGCTGTTTTTCTTCCTCAGAAACCTTACCGTCAATAAGATCTATGACAAATAACCACATTGTCGCCCCTATTTCATTCTCCTTAAATAGGGCGTGCTGTTCTACTCTCCACTGAGTCTTGCGGTGCCAATACCCAATAACGATTGCTACGGGTACGTAAGCAGAAACAAACACGACTGCGAAGATCCATATACTTTCGAATAGATTCTTTAAATAAGGCACCTGGTCAATTAGAAGTCCATATTGTATCGTAACGAAATTTGCAAAAGTCATCAAAAATATTAGATAAATACTGTGACCATTGCGAAAATCTAGCCAACGCCTTCTGGTCCAATTACTGGCCAAAGACTTCATCAGGGATTTAGAATCCACACTTCATATAGAGCAGAACACCGTTAAAATACATTACTTATCTTGCATGTGATGGATTTCCTACAACATTACTACATTCTAATGAACAAGAGTAACATTTTTTGAGTATTCCAATATCTTGTAAACTGAAAATAGGCTATTTGAATAACCTTCGACTCCCTCAAAAACTGAATTCGTCCTCTGACTAATAGGATCATCACTTAATATCGTATCAATCAAGTAGTGTTGATTGCTAGGTGAGTGAGTCGAATTTCTTAGTAAACGGTCCATATTGTCATAGCTGACAAACCGTCTATTTCCATCCAGTTCTAAAATGAACCATCCCCTCCAGTCATTACTTCCAATAATCGTAGAATCGGTAGGTGTGTTTTCATTTATCCAATGTATTATATCGAGAATCCTTGGGGTTTGATTTACTTTTACGGAATTAAACTGCATAGACTTCGGGGCGAAATCTTGGATGTTCTTATCAAAAAGACCAATAACTGAAACTTGCTCTTCAAATGGGAGGATGGCGTACATAATTCCAAATTGTGCAAAAGCGAGAAAAATCAAAACTGAAACTAGAATATTGGCGTAGGTATTTCTGAGCCGGGCTGATATCATTTGGATAGTTCTAACAAATCCGAAGCCTGCAAAGATTGTTAGAGATATTCCGAAAAGCAAGATCCATCTATCTGCGACCAATTCCTTTGCGTATGGAAAGACTAGCCAAGTCATTGAGCTAACCAGAGCAATGATAAGACTGACCTTCAATAACCGGTCTTTTAGTTGTAAGTAACCGACAACACCAAAAGGAACAAGTAACAGATTCAGAGCTACCATGTAGGTAAAAAGATTTGTTAGATTGTAACTATCACCCGAGGGTCCTTGTTCGCCAAAAATCT
>JARBAV010000416.1 GCA_029237515.1 Nitrososphaerales archaeon | reverse complement strand
GGGAATGGATTGACTTGGCAGTAGTATTGCGTAGGTCTCCATATGCGATTATTAGCACTTTAGAAAATCGAAAATACTCTACCAAAAAGATCAAAGAAAATGTAGCGAGCGAAATTTTAGGAATAACGTTCTACGACTCGGTTCAGTGCTTTGGAAAAGAAAAAGTAGCCGAGTTAGATACGACCCAATCTACCCCTGTCGAAATTTGTGAGAAGATAGTTTCTTTATTAAATGCTAAGACGACTAGAAAAGTTGGGGTCGTAGACTGGTTATCCCTGGTTTACGAAAAAGGTGACGTAGGACGATTTCTAGAATATTCCTAATTTTTCAAGACTGTCCTGTCATTCATTAGTTACTATGAGTTGATCAATTTTGGCCAGGGAATTAGTTATTTTGTATTCTTATGATACTTCCTGGCACAGGTCTTTCATTGTAATTCAAATATATATATCCAAGTCTATAAAGCCGGTGTAAAGATCATGTCCACAGTGTTAATACGCAAATTCGGCGAAGAAGCAATTCAGTTTCTTGGTAAAAAGGTTTCTGTAGAAACCTCTGATCAGAGAGTATATAAAGGAACTTTAACAGGGATCGACGAGAGACTTGACTTGGTCCTTAATGACGTTGAAGGTACTGGAATACTAAAGATGATCATCAATGGTGCATATGTGAAGGAAATTAAGCTAATGGAGAAGCCCTTTGATTTTAAAGCACTTTCCGAAAGACTTTCCAAGGTTTTTCCAGGTCTTGTGAGAATTAGAGAAGACGTAGGTGCAATTATAGTTATGGATAAGATAAAAGTGACAGAAACCGGTGTAGAAGAAGGATCCGGTTTAGCAGCCGATAGAGTTAGAGTGATTTATGATGAGTTCATGAGGGAGAACAGGAAGTAAATTTGTCCTTTGAGGTCAGATATACTGACCTAGCTGGTAGAATAGGACAATTGAAGACAATGCATGGAAACCTAGAGACACCAGCTTTTCTTCCTGTTGTGCATCCTGTTGATCAAGTAATACGACCCAAGTTTATGAAAGATTTAGGATTCAATGCTATAATCACCAATGCGTATATCACTCTGAAGCGTCATAAGGAGAAAGCAATACAAAAGGGTATACATGAACTAGTCGATTTTGACGGAGTAGTGATGACTGATTCGGGAGGCTATCAGGTGTTGGAGTATGGTGATATTGAAATCGGACCAGAAACTATGGCAAAATTCCAGTTCGACATCAAAAGTGATCTGCCTGTGATACTAGACAGGCCAACTGGCTATAGGTTGGATTATCGGCGAGCTACAGATTTTGTGGAGAAGACTCTCCTAAATGCTAGATCTACTGTAGGTATAGTTAAAGATCAGTTCGATTGTCAGAATCAATTGGCTGTAGAAGAGATGTGTGACATAAAGAGGCCGATTTGGGTTGGAACAATTCAAGGGGCAGAACATCTCGATTTAGTCAAGTATTCCACTAAAGAACTTGCAAAAATCGGTTTTGATTTTTTTGCGCTTGGAAGTCCTGTCGAAATCATGGAAGCATATGATTTTCGCTTATTGGCGAAGATGATCCTTACAGCGAAGGAGCTGATACCCCACAAACCATTGCATCTTTTTGGGGCTGGTCACCCCCTTGCCATCTCCTTGGCTGTGGCCCTGGGATGCGATACTTTTGATTCTGCTTCCTATATATTATATGCACGTGACAATAGATACATTACTCCCTATGGGACTGCTAAGCTTAATGAATTGACCTATCTTCCTTGCTGCTGTCCTGTTTGTAATTCTCTTTCTGCAAATGAATTTCACAATATGGAACATAGTACTAGGACAATTGAACTGGCAAAACATAACCTGTATGTCTTGAAATTGGAGATCAATATGTTGAAACAGGCGATAATGGACGGCAGGCTGTGGGAATATGTGATACAGAAAGCACGCTCACACCCAAAGCTCATGGAGGCATTGGTTTGCATAAAAGATCATCCAATTATAGAATCTGGGACCAAGAGATTCAAAAGTAAAGCTGCTTTTTTCTATGATTCAATAGATTGCTACAGACCAGAAGCAAAGCAGTACAGAGATATGGTTGCTAAGTTCAAGTCGTCGAAGTCACGAGTGCTGTTCTATCCAGAACAAGATATAAAGCCATTTTATTCCACTATTAGTTATAACAAGCTCGTCAAGGAATATGACGAATTCCAAATTTGCTCATATAGTGTATTCTTGGGTATAATTCCGGTTGAATTGTGTGACATCTATCCTGCTGCACATAATCTAACGAATGAGCCTCATTCTAATGATGGCGATGGCACGGACAAATTGCATAACGGAATAATC
>JARBAV010000415.1 GCA_029237515.1 Nitrososphaerales archaeon | reverse complement strand
ATGTATTTGTAATTGATTTCTAAAAGATCCCGCAACCTAGTCAGCTGCCTAAAATTATCAGGTAAACCAGCCATGATCTCGGTGTAATTGGGGGCAATTGTGTATGAGCGATGGACAGCCTTCCTTACTTTCTCCTTTGAATCCAATTCGATTCGCGAATTCAGATACAATTGGCTTGTATATAAGAAACGTACCTTCCTAACAAGCGCTTCGGTTCCTTTTCAAATGTAGTACAGCATCTAATCTTTAAAAGTAATATTTGAACACAAGTACCACAATGCAACTCTAGAAAGCGCAGGTAATCCGATGAATATTCTAGCTCTTAGCATGGTTTTTATTTAGGAATGGATACGCATTCAGTGCTTGTCGAGTAGCGAATACAAACACATACTAAGAATTGCGGGAAAAGATATTGATGGAAGCAAAAAGTCTATTGTTGCACTTAGCAGCATAAGAGGATTGGGGTATAACTATTCTCAAGTGCTTTTACAATCACTAAACATTAGTCCGTCGATAAGAGTAGGATATCTCACAGAAAGTGAGATACAAGAGATTGAGGACGCCGTAAGAAATCCAGCTAAAATCAAGATGCCTGCATGGTATCTAAATCGACGGGCAGATATGGATACTGGTTCTGACACTCATCTTATTACATCTGATCTAGAATTTGCTATCACAAATGACATAAATAGGGAGAAAAGCGTCATGAGCTGGCGTGGTTACAGGCACATGTTTGGATTAAGGGTCAGAGGACAACACACCAGAACAACAGGGAGAAGGGGAAGCGCGGTTGGGGTTAAGAAGAGTGGCAAGGTGGCGCCTGCTTCAGCTTCAAAATGACAAAGCATTTTGGGATGGATGAGTAATGGGAGATCCTCGAAAGGCAAGGAAAACCTTTAGCAGACCCAGAAGAATATGGACATCTGATCAACTTAGTGCAGAGCTATATGTTATTGGATCATACGGACTCCGAAATAAGAAAGAACTGTGGAAAGCTCAAACCGAGGTTGCGGGGTTTAGAAACCAAGCACGAGCTCTGCTTGCTCTACCAGCTGAAGATAGACACTCACAAGAGATAAAGCTTCTCAAGTACCTTGGTAGACTTGGTCTTATAGATGAAACAGCCACGTTGGATGATATTTTAAACTTGAAGATAGAGCACTTGTTAGAGAGAAGGCTTCAAACTATGATTATGAGGAAGATAGATACTAAATCACCTTATACAGCGAGGCAAATAGTCGTTCACGGGCACGTTTCAATAGGAGATAGATTTGTTAACCTACCCGGACACATAGTAAGGAAAGAGGAAGAGAATATGCTCCTCGTACATTTGGACCTTTCAAAATCATCATCTTCGTCATCACCATCATCTGCTTCAGCTCCCGCTCTGAATGAGTAGAATCATGTATTATTTCGAGCTCAATTTCCTACTTACTACTTGCAAATCTCCTTTAGTACGTCAACGTGGTCGATTTTCCCGTCGGCGTTCATGTCAAAGCCTTGGACGACAATGGCCCACTCATGTCCGTCAGCGTAATTTCTCAATATTTGACTTGCAAAATTTGTCAGCCCCAAGACTGCCGACTTGGTACCGATAGACCTAACCCCTGCTACTACGATTACGGTATTCTTATCGTCGTATGGATTTCGTATCTTGGCTATCAGGCCATGATTATCCATATTATATAACTCACCTGTCTCTGCGGATAGTCCGGACCAAAAGTTTGATTCGTTGAACCTGATTGGAAGATATTTGTTAAATTCTGCCGTAACTATGTTAGTCCCTGGGCCCCCTATACTCACTATGTTACGACCGTTAATGGCTCGTTCAGCCCTCGCGTCAGAATCTAGTTTAACGATGAATTCGTCAGAAATACTGCACAAATTCCCTAGAGAAAATGCCAGCTGGATAGCATAATGTCCATCCCTGGCGGACGATTTGTATGGACCGTGTGGATCAGGAGCACCTACGACAATGAGTCCGTTAAACAGATTTTCTTTTATGAATTCCTTAAAGAAAACCAAATTACTTGAGTCATGGCGGTCGTTATTTGACACGATACTAAACTGAGACTCGCCCCAGTCCATCTCTAAACCATAGGATGGATTGACTGCTTTGAAAAGGCGAGCTGTCCCTCCTCGGATTGTTTTGGTTCCAGATTGCTCGATTGCTCCTATTCGCTGTAGTTTTTGCATGTAGTAATAAGCGCTTTGTTCGTAGATCCTAAGATCCCTTGCCACTTGGGCGGTATATTTTGGCTCCGAAGAAAGCAATTGCATAATCTTCCAGGCAACAGGGTTAGAAAGGACATTCATATAACTAACATCTTTATAAACGGTGATCGGTTTGGATAACATCTTATCGCCCACTCTATAAAGAAGAGTCTTTTCCAACGACTGACTTTGCCTAAGATTACATATAAATTATGACAGGTACAAAATAGCTTTGGCCTGATTTCTATCGTGTATGAATATTATGTAAGGCATGTGAGGGGATTCTGAGCTAAATGTATTAATATAACGGTCATTCCGCCCT
>JARBAV010000414.1 GCA_029237515.1 Nitrososphaerales archaeon | reverse complement strand
ATCGATTTCACGCTACACTTTACCGGCTATACCTTATTAGGATATCTGCAACATGCTGTGGCTATTTCAAAGGAAGCCGTCTTTACCATTAGGTATTCAATAACCATGGGATCGGCCGGATTTGAACCGGCGGCCTCCAGCGCCCAAGGCTGGCATCATACCAAGCTAGACAACGACCCCGGTCAATTCAGTTTCTTTTTTTTGAGACAGTAGCTCTATATATATCATGATAAACAGGTTCTCCAGTGCCATGGACTATCTGCAGTGTTACCAGAAGGCAGGTAAAATCGCGTCGGAAGTTAGGGAGACCGCAAGAAACACCAATTATGTCGGAAGAAGACTTCTAGACATCTGCAATACCTTGGAAAATAAGATAAAGCTACTTGGAGGACTACCGGCCTTTCCTGTCAATGTTAGTCTAAACGACGTTGCTGCACACTATACTGCCGAGCCATATGATGAAACAGAGGTTAAGGACGGTGACGTACTAAAGATTGACATAGGCGTACAGATTGATGGATATATAGCTGATACAGCTGTAACGGTGTGCTACGATGCGAAGTATGATGCCTTAGTGAGAGCGTCCGAGGCAGCATTGGCCGAAGCGGTTAGATATGCCACCGCTAACGCCCGAGTAAGCGAGATAGGAAAGGTTATCGAAAGTACGATTTCAAAATTTGGTTTCAAACCCATCCAGAACCTGAGTGGTCATTCCCTGGAACAATATACTATTCACGCAGGGAAATCGATACCAAATATACGAACCATAGGACCCTCATTCGGGTTATCAGAAAACCAAGCTTATGCAATTGAACCCTTTGTGACCACAAAGAACGGCCACGGAGTAGTGTTCGAGGGGAAAACAAGGAACATCTTTGCTATTAGATCTAGGAAACCTTCTAAAGACAAGAAAGCTGATAGTATTTTGGAAGCAATTTGGAATACTTACAAGACGTTACCATTCGCGGCTAGATGGCTAATGGATAGTTACGAAGCCTCTGAGGTGCAAAGGTCAATAAATATCCTTATCGCAAAGAAAAATGTCCATACCTACCCTATCTTGGTAGAGACTCAAGGCCAGATTGTGACTCAGTCTGAGCACACAATAATACCGAAAATTGATCATGTGGACATTATTACTCGTTAGTACTATCGGGTGATGATCAAAGATAGACCACTCACATTCTGAAGATTTTTTGCACTTATTCAAATGTTGTTTGGTCACACAAAGATACAATTCGGCAACCCAAGCTCAACAATATTCGCAAACTAGTGATATAAGGTCCAGAATAATATTAAATATTGAAACTAAGAATAAAAAAAGCTATTTTCAGAAGTTTAGCCAAATTCCTTTTCCAAGATTCGTTTCTTTTCGCTTATTCGAAACAATCCGTCGGTTTTTCTTATTGCTTCTGACCTAGGCCTTCGCATAATCATTGACTGAAGAAGAAGATGATTCTCTGGGATAACTAGACCTGTCTGATCGTCTGAATATACAATCTTAAGAGTTTCGCCCTGGACGCGCAATATATCTTGATGAATGTGTACCATATTCGTGTCACCATGTTCAAATCCGAGCTCGATTGCTTTCATCCTAACATCTGCAGTTCCCTTAGCAGAATTTAAAATGGCTACAGCGAATTCTTTAGTAAACACATCTAGAATTTGGTCCTTGGAGGGTGCTTTTGAATGGAATCGGACAACCATCTGGTGAAGGTGCATCATTCTAGAGGGCACTTTAAAAGCCTCCACGTAAAGTTTGGCATGAGGAATAAAATCCTTCACATCCTCTTGATGATGAGGATTCTTATCCCATTGGATAGAATCCTTTACTTCCTTGGAATCTTCTAGATCTGCCCACCTTCTAACCAACGTGACATCAAAACGTTGGATTTCATCTCCAAACTTTTCAATCAGCGGCTGCATGATTTTGCCCATTCCAGATACGTTACAGCTACCTTGGATTATGTATTGTTTTCCTGAGGCGTCATGATAATTTACTCTGGAATTATGGATCATTTCTGCGACCGCTTTACCACCATGTCTTTCTTCTCCTCCTTGGAAGATAGCAGGTTTCCCCATAGGTTTGTAGAGTTTAATCTTATTACTGTATCCGTCGCCCTCTTTACCGGCGTCTAGCACTAGATCGCTTTCAGAGACAGCTTCCCTTATGGAGCCAGATACCGAGTTCTTGTATTTATGAACCAGGTTTTCAGGGACGTAGACATCAAACCTATTTTTGAGTTCTTTTAATTTCTCCTCATCTATGGTATATTTGGCGATTCCTAGCAAACTAATTTCTTTATCCTTTGTTAGGGCAGAAGCGAGTCTCCTCCCTATGTTCCCGTATCCATTAATGAACACCTTAACCATCTGCTTCACCACAGAATAAGCAGAATGTTTGCTTTTATATACTGTAGTTGAACTATAAGGGAAAGGTTGTTAAAAAATCAATTAGATTTTTATAGGTTGAAGAAAAAGGATAGATACATACATACGTGATGGATTCACGTCCGGCTTCAGCTACAAATGAACTGCACAGATTTCACAAGGAGGTGATATTTCAATTTGAAAATCCTTATCATTGACAACTATGACTCTTTTGTTTTCAACATAGCCCAACTGATTGGCAAGCTTGGATATAGGCCGACCGTAATAAGAAATGATGAAAAATCTGTTAGAGATATTAAGAGAATGAATCCGGATGGAATCGTGATCTCTCCTGGTCCAGGAACTCCTACAAAAAGGCGGGACTTTGGAGTATGCGGTGGTATTATCAGTGAGCTCGGTCCTTCGTTTCCTATATTAGGAATTTGTCTGGGACATCAAGGCATTGTCAGCACATTTGGTGGAAGAATTATAAATGCTAGGGAAATCAGACACGGAAAGGTAAGCGAGATAAAGTACTCTTCTAGTGATTTGTTCACCAATCTTGATAACCCATTTGTAGCGACACGATATCACTCACTAGTCGCTGACCCTACTAGGATCCCAGATTGCCTAAGAATTACTGCAGTTTCCAATGACGACCATGAGATAATGGCAGTGAAACACAAGAAGTATTTAGTTGAAGGGGTACAATTTCACCCGGAATCGGTAATGACAACACAGGGTCCTCAAATTCTCTTAAATTTTATGAAAATGATGAAGAGATGAATGCTACTAGATCTCCTCTGCAGTCACTAATCGAGAGAGTAGTCACACAAAAAGCTAATCTCAGCAGGGCGGAAACGGTGTTTGCGTTCAATCGCATATTCAGTGGTACCGAATCTGACATAGCTATTGGTTCGTTTCTTACTGCTTTGGCCATGAAGGGTGAATCCGATGACGAGATATTGGGAACCTATGAAGCTGTTAGAGAAAAGGAAAAGGCGTTTGGCCCTGTATCTGGACCATCAATTGATATTTGTGGTACAGGTGGAGAAGCGTTGAAAACATTTAACATAAGTACGGCTGCCGCTATTGTAACGGCGGCTTCAGGTTGCCGAGTTGCAAAGCATGGTAACCGGTCCATGTCGGGTCCATGCGGGAGTGCAGATTTCCTTGAAGCCGTAGGGTTTGATCTCCAATTGCCTAACGAGAGATTGTTACGTTCGCTTGATAAGGTGGGACTTACATTTCTGTTCGCGCCTAACTTTCATCCGTTGATGAAAAATATCTCCATCGCGCGGAGGGCAGTGGGAATAAGAACCATTCTAAACATTGTTGGCCCACTTTGCAATCCTTGTATTAATTTGAGTGCTCAGTTAATTGGCGTGTCCAACCCATCTTTGTTAACACAGATAGCGAATGTGATGAAAAACTCAAATCTCAAAAAGTTCATGGTGGCATATTCACAAGATGGATTTGATGAATTGACTAATACTTGTGATAGTAAGGTCATTTATTTTGATCAAGGCGAGTTAAGCACATTTCTAATTCATCCACAGGAATATAATTTAACTCTCTCAGTAAAGGACGATCTCACAATAAACTCGAAAAAAGATTGTGTTAGACTAACCATGGAGTCCATATATGGGTATGCTCCAAAGCAAATACAAGATGCAGTCGTGTTAAACGCCGCTGCTGCCTTGCTAATTGGGAATTTAGTAGATAAGCTCAGTGAAGGGATAGAATTAGCAAGAAGTAATATACAGAATGGAAATGCTCGCGCGATTCTTCGCGAGCTCATAAGGGAATGTGGAGACGAGGAGCAATTACTAACGGTCGAAAGAACTCTCCATAAGCGACATTAAGTGGAAAAGCAATCACGAGATGGTATGGTAAATCTTTTTTGCCAATCCTACTTTTACCAATCATAACTAATGCTGGCATTTGAGGTTGCTTTCTTGTTAGACTAACTTGATAGCGTTTGGTTTTGTCGACCTAGTACGCAGGAAACTATGATTACAAGAAAAAATTTGTTATCTAACACTTGCTTCTGTTTATCAAGTGCAGATCATTTATTCACTTTTTTTTAGTTTTTGACTTCGTTTTCCCCTTAACCTTAGCTTTAGAGGTAGTTTTCTTTACTGTTTTTCTTTTGCCGGCCTTAGCCTTAGGGGCAGCTGCAGTCTTTACCCTACCACCGCCTATCTTGAACATTTTTGTACCACAAACAGGGCAAATTCCCGACAAAGCCCTTTGACCATTTTTCATCGTTATCTGCTTTTCATCTTCCATATCACGTTTTGCCTTACATTTTACACAATACGCTTGTGTTGCCAACTACTGATAATCTAACCTGCTTAAATATAAGAATAGCTCCTGTCACAGGGCATTTGTAGTCTTTATTACCATATCAATATAGGCATCCTGATACTTTATTCAAGAAACAAGCATTGTAACTTCGATTCGAGGTCTAAATCTCTATAGTTCTGTGGCTTTGTTTACTATCTAGGAGATTTGGATTGTATTCTTGCTAGGGCGGATTCCGAGTAATTACGATTTGATGAAACTGTAGTTATTCAAAGGGCCTTTCGTTTAAAGGTGAAATATGCGTGGATGGATAGATGGGGGTCACGCTTTCTGTGCGGATGTATTTGTCCAATAGTTGAATTTAAATAGAAATTAGCTATTGTAAGCAAATTGAAGAATGTTAATGTGACATTCCCTTTTAGCAAAAATTAGTGCATTTCGTTGTACTGACTAATGAATATGACTCATCATCGCGATATTCTGTGGCTACTTCATAAGTATTTGTTACTAAAGCCTAATACGTATCTTGTCAGAAGTATTGATAATATTGTTTGTATGCCTTTGAAGTTGGACGTATGCGTTTGGATCGAACCGTTTTGGGCATTTTCTAACACTATACTAGGTCCCTAGGCAGTTAATAACAGAGTCAATAGCTATCTAACAATTAACCTTAATGTACTGCATGGTCCAAAATTACGAACGCAATTAGATTCATTTCCTAAATGGAGAGTTTTGAATCATCCATTCCAAATATCTTATTAAAGTAATCTGCCTGTTCATGGATTAACTCTTCTGTTTCACCTTCGTGAACGTTTGCTAATTTCTTCGCCAACTTCTTTTTGTATCCCAATTGCATTTGTCGTGCAATCTGAATTCGCTGAGCTTGAGGTGAACCCGCCCCATGCATTGATTCAGTAAGATATCCCACTGCGTTCCTACCAAGTGTCATGTTTTCAATTAATCGTAATATTCTAACACGATTTTCTGTTGATACCCCTTTTCTTCCCTTTAAGTATTTATCAAGTAAGGGCCCAACTATTGGACTCTTAAAGTCCTTCTCCGACGGCATGGTCACCATTAATCCTCCTGCCACATCCTGGGCTATCCTGCTCAGCTCATAAGGAAATCTAGTCACGTTGTGCTTGCAGACGTTTGCAAGCATATCGTCATTCTGAAAATTACCAGAGGCGGTCTGTTGGGCCTGATATGAGGACGCAATCCCCGCAGCAAAAATAGTCTCATTCAAGTGAGTCATTTCTACTAGCTTATCCTTGATGTGAGAAGCGTTTGCCACCCCATTGTAATCAGCGATTGCCGCAGCAGCTCCGATCAAGACGTCTCCTAACCCCGTTTTACAAACATAGCTCCGTCTATGATAGCAAGTAAAGCGCTCTACAAGCATTGAAGCATACTCAACCTCACCATCCATGAAAATCCGATCTTTTGGTATGAAAACGTCTTTGAAAATTATCATGGCCTCCTGACCAGAAAACTGTGCATTACCTGGGTCTATCTCCCCTCCTTCCATGCTTCGGGTATCACATGACTGCCTACCGTAGATATATGTTATCCCAGGAGCATCGACAGGTACTGCACCCACTATCGCATAGTCCCTATCTTCAGATCGCAATCTCATGGTAGGCATTACGATTATCCAATGTGAATTAATGCAACCGGTCTGATGGGCTTTGGCTCCAGTCACGTATACACCATTCTCGTCTCTTTTTGAAATATGGAGGAACATATCAGGATCGTCTTGCTGGCTAGGTGAGAGACTTCGATCACCCTTTACGTCCGTCATTGCTCCACCAATAACCAAATTTTCCGTTTGAATTAATTTAATAAAATCCTTGAGTCGGGGATGATACTCGGTATTGTACTTCTTGTCGATTTCATAAGTAGTGGAATACAATGAATTCAAGGCATCCATTCCGACACATCTCTGAAAACAAGTAGCTGTCAATTGTCCTAATTTCCGCTGCATGCGATTCTGGTTAACTAAATCCGCTGCACTTTCAGTTATGTGTAAAAATCTATTAACTTTCGAATTAGACAAGGAAGAATGAACTGAAGCGAGCTCAGGCTCCTTCTCAGCCAATTCATAAGTTTCAGCAACAGCATTGATCGAAGGTCGTATCATAGGATGATCAACGGGTTCACCTACAAGTTCTCCAAACAAATATACCTTTAGATCTCGACCTCTAAGACTCTGTATATACTCCGCCCCACTACGAATAGGCATTCTTACCTAATATTATCTTTGATATTATTTATATCTTCTTTTCAACTTTTTGAAAAGTACTATCACTATGATAGAAATATTTCACTTAATTGGGAACAAATCGTTTGTCTTATTTGGTAATATAAGAGCCAAAATACACAAACCGTAAAGAGGTCGAAGATATAGCTTCTTAACTTACGGATTCTAAAAACAAATAATGCAACAAAATAGACAAAACAAATCGGAATACAAAATTTTCCGGAAAATTTGTTAGGCGTAAAAAATCCGTTTGAATTCATATATGGTTGCTATTAGTAATCTCGCTATTCCTCAATTATGAACGATTCGAATTAGTAAAATGATGACTGAACCAATAGTTGCGCGTACTGGTCTTTTTATTTTTTCAAGTCCAGTTTAGAAAGGTTTTTTATCCACGGGATTTCGGTAGGGAGCTATTGACTGTAACACCACTTGATCTAAAAAAGTTAATAAAGGATTTTCCCGATTTCCCAAAACGAGGAGTATTATTCAGGGATATTAGTCCTTTAATCAGTGATGGAAATGCGTTGAGGTATATCTCAGAAGAATTTTATCGTAAGTTTAGTGCAGAAAAGCCCACGGTGATTGCAGGAATTGAATCTAGAGGCTTTATCATCGCGACCTGTATTGCAATTAGATTTGGTTTAGGTGTAATCATGATAAGAAAAGCTGGAAAATTGCCGGGCAAGACTAGTCGACAATCATATCAGATTGAATATGGCACAGCGGAAATGGAAATCCAAAAAGGCAATCTCGCACCAGGACAGAATGTTATTGTTGCTGATGACTTGATAGCAACTGGTGGCACGGCCTTGGCAGCTGCGAGGCTATTGCGAGACGAAGGTGCCAAAATTTCTGGATTCGCCTTTCTGATTGAATTAAATGACCTGAGGGGTGGAGAATCTTTACGGGATTTGGGATATAATATTCAGTCATTATTAGTGTATTAGTTCGAGATAATGACCAAGCATTCTGCCGATATCGCAATTATTGGGGGAACAGGAATGTATGATTCCACTCTACTCACAAATCTAGTTGAAGCTAAGATGAGCACACCATTTGGGCATCCTTCTGACCTCATCACCATTGGTGAATTGGAAGGCATAAAGGTAGCATTTTTGCCTCGACACGGTAGAAATCATACGATACCTCCTCATGGCATCAATTATAGAGCAAATATTTGGGCTTTAAAAGAGATTGGGGTAACCAGAATAATTTCTCCTTCCGCAGTCGGAAGCCTTGATAGTTCTCTCGTCCCAGGGGACATCATAATCCCCGACCAATTTATAGACTTTACTAAAAAAAGAGATCAAACCTTCTACTCAGGAGGAAGGGTTTGCCATATTTCAGTGGCCGATCCATTCTGTCCGGAGCTCAGAGATATAACTGCCAAACTAGCTAGAGAACAGTCATTCCCTTGTCATGACCACGCCACCTATTTATGCATCGAAGGTCCGAGATTCTCTACAAGGGCAGAATCCAAATATTACCGTGAAGTGATAGGCGCCCAAATAATCGGGATGACCCTAGTTCCTGAATGTGTATTGGCAAGAGAGGCAGAAATTTGCTATGTATCTCTGGCAACTATTACTGACTTCGATGTCTGGGCTCAACGCCCTGTTAGTTCTCAAGGTATTTTAGCCCAGTTGCAAGAAAATATTGAAAAGATTCGGACCCTGATAAAGGAACTAATCTTAGAGATTCCTAGAAGCAGAAAGGCATGCAGCTGTAAAATCTCACTCAAAGATGCATTAGTTTAGACAGTTACTTTGTTCATGTCTCCCTGTCGATTTGGTTTCAGAATTACATCACCTTCAATAAGCTTTCTTTGAAGGTCTAGTGAAAGTTTTTCGCCATCCAGACCCATTCTTGTCACCTCTGCAATGGTCTTCTTTGAAAGATTTAGGTTAATGTTATGCCCACCGATCCTCCCGAATGCTAAGGCATTAAAATGTAATTTCTTATCATTTATCAAGATATATCCTCTCAACTTGCTCGCAATATTGCCTCCTCTAGAAGAGGTTATCACCACAGTATAAGGGTGAAAGAATTCTGAATTCTTATCTGGCTGCATTTCCGATAAGAACCTCAGTAACGTCTATTGTCCGATTTATGTTGGACTCGACTAGAAAGCTCCACCAGTCAGCATCAACAATACTAAAGTTCTCAATTTTGACTTCAACAATTGATTCATCATCTGAATCAACGAAGCGTTGAAGACCCTCCGCAACAAGCTCCACCAACTTCCATCTGTTGGTTCCTCTTCGTTTCCTATTTATTGCCACCGCCCATCTCTTACTCTTGTCAATTCTATGCAGCCCAATTTTATCTGCAATATCTAGAACACCGATTCTTTTTTCTTCACAGAAATATTCTTTCGTCACTACGCTTCGCCAGACATCAATAGATCCAATATTTCTATGTCCTTCATTTATATT
>JARBAV010000413.1 GCA_029237515.1 Nitrososphaerales archaeon | reverse complement strand
TTTTCGGCTCCCGTCAAACTTTTGATTCATGATGTCAGCTTCACAAGCCAGGGGTAACCCAAATTTCACTTTGGCGATTAAACATGTAGTTAGAAACCACGTTAAGGATAATCAGATTATAGGTTTGGGAAGCGGAAGGGCCTTGGCAAGCCTTGTACGGGAATTGGGTCGAATGCCAGTTAAGAAAAAATTAAGATTTGTAGTTACCTCTTTGCAAATAGAGGCAGAAGCTGAAGACGCAGGGTTACTCATTTTGAATGCGCCTCAAAATGAACAGGTTGATATAGTATTTGATGGCGCAGACCAAATCGATGCAAATCTTTTTATGATTAAAGGCGGGGGAGGTGCGTTACTACGCGAGAAAATACTTATGTATGCGGCAAAAAAAGTCATAATATTAGCTGATTCATCAAAATTCGTCGACCAATTCAAACGAAGTATACCAATCGAGGTTATTCCTTTTGCTAGATCAACAGTTCATCAAAACTTGATCCATAATGGCGCCAAGGTCGAACTACGACAATCTACAAATGGATATCCTTATTTTACGGATAACGGAAATATCATCTTTGATGCGTATTTTCCTTCAATCCAAAATCCTGAAGATTTGGAAAAGAAATTAACTTGCATACCAGGAATTGTTGAAGTTGGAATCTTTACTAGACGGGCTGATAGATATTACGAAGCATCTGTCGATGGGTCTTTCAGGATAATCACGTTCCGTAAAGGCAGTAAACGTTTGGTATCTGCACAATCGATATGACCCTCAATGAATGGTAAACTTCATATTTATAGCAAGACGATTTATCTGTTCCTCTAGATGGTAGTGATTTGTACTTTACTCCCTATTGCGGTTATGAAACTCTCAAAACTAGTGATATCATTTGGAAACACACTAATATGAAACTATGGGCACTAAAGAATGTGCAACGTAATATCATCTTAAATTCTTGGCAGATTTTTATTCCTTTGAAATTCTGCTTCACAACTATATCTCAGTTTGAAAGAAATGTTAAATATCAAGAATTTACTAACTACCATAGCTCGAATAGTATTTCGAGGCAAACGTTGCTGTATAAATTTGCCTATTTTATGTTTCCCCTTCCAGCGAGAGATGTCCTAGGAATTAATTTGCCGTGGCCTAAAGCGTTTTCATTTACCAAACCATCATTCATAACAATCATGCCCCTTACTATTGTCGTTACAGGCCATCCAGTCAGTTTCCATCCGTCATATATGGTGTAGTCTGAACTTGACATCAAAAGATCCGGGGTTACAGTTTTTTGCATATCAAGATCTATAATGGTAAGATCAGCGTCCGAGCCATTGACAATGGTTCCTTTTGAAGGAAACATATCAAATATTTTGGCAGTACTATAGGAAGTTACCTCTACAAGTCTTTCAAGAGTTATTCTATCTTTATTCACACCCTCGCTCAATAACACTGGCAGCATAGATCCCATACCTGGAAATCCAGAAAGAGCAGTCCACATGTCACCTTTTCCTTGTTTTAGCGAAAGCGTGTTTGCAACATGATCGGTCCCCACAGTATCGATTATTCCGTTTCTTAGTCCGTACCACATGCTTTGCAGATCTGATTTTGAGCGAAGCGGAGGCACAACTTTTCCATTGATACTACCAAAGTCAACGGTATGGGTAAGATAATGTGGGCATGTTTCCACATATGAGACCAAATTGCCTCTCTCTTTCTCGGTGATTATTGCATCAAGGGCGACTGAAGAGCCAATATGTGCGAAATATAACTTAGAATTGTATTTCCTTCCTAGATTTGATATTTTCGAAATACTCGCTGATTCAGAAAGTGGTGGCCTACTGTCTGACCACTGTTGGAGGTTTGAACCTCTTGGGAGAGATATATTGAGTAGCTTTTGTCTTGAGGTATTTTCAGCGCATATAGCTGGATCTTCAGCGTGTATAATTACTGTAGAGTTTTCACGCGAACAACTTTTCAAAATGTTCTCAATTAAGTAGTCATCCATATTTACTTCGCATTCATTTAATTTTGAACTACCCGGATCTAGATCCATAAGAATGCGATTGTACCCACTCCCTAGATTCATGTATACTTTGAATGAGCTTATCTTCATATCGTTGATTAGAAAAGGAATATCTTCAACCTGCTTATCGGTTAGAATTGACGCATGAATCGAGTAGTCAATGTAATGGTTTTTAGCACTCATACGAAGTTGGTCATTCAATTTCTTGTAGCTGCCATCTAATCTTAGCATTCGAATTACAGAGGTAATCCCACCAAGTGCAGCTGATTTTGATTCAGTTTTTGCTGCTTTCTCGATAGGGGTGAAGACCCCATAATGAGAATGTGGATCAATTACCCCAGGTATTACATATCTACCAGAAGCGTCAATCCTATTGGATGCAATCACGCTTGTAGAATCCTTTCTGAGATCCTTGATTTTTCCATCTTCGATGAGGATATCCAGTTGGAGCACACCTACCTTGGGTATTACGACTCCCAAAGCACCATAGATTAAGAGATCGCAGTCGTTCTCCAAATAACCTGATAGACATGAAAACTATTAAAAAAGGTTCCCTCAATAGGTGCGAACTAACTTGCTCTGCGCGGCATGGCTTACTATTTGAATAGCGGAGGTTACTTTTCATAGTAGACAGTTGCAGATCACTTAATCGGATATCATACATGTGCTCATTAGGCTCTGCATCGTCTGTTGTTGGAGCATTTCAAACAAATTTCCGTCGTGTGCCGCCAGAAATCTGCGTATTTAAGTAATACCATTCCCGGATAACATTCGAGAATACCCGTCCCAACAACTCTAAAATATTCCTACGACAATCTTGATTCCTTTCTAATTGTTGCTCAAAGATGGGTTTATGTTTCCTTTTGGACATGCACAATGATGCCAATGTTTATGAACTTGTTTACATGATACAGGTGATGTTTTGGCTTCGACGCGGCATAAACAGACCAAAAAGAAGGAGAGCGAAGGGCTCGACTATGATATGTGTGTTTGTGGGCATGTACGATTTTGGCATTATGGTAAATGTCTAATGGTAACGCTGGATTATGAAGATCATATTTCTACAGAGTACGGGTTCTGCGGGTGTGCGGAATTTAGGCAGGTGAAGAAGGAAACCTCCCTGAACAAGAAAAAGAAAGCAAAAAAAGTTCCCATAGGCAAAACTGCTTAAAATGAGTTTAGTAATCATTTGATCCCACCTTTCAATTTATTTCCCAAACTATAGGATTGGTCGTCAGAAGCATTTCAAGGAGTCGATTGTTCATTTAAGAAATCTTGGAGATGGATAAATGGCTTAGTGTATACACGGATCTGAAATCATTTTGGCTATATAATAGCCATGCCTTGTAAATATGATTCTGACTATATCTTCGGTTACGGTCATTGCCTAGGATGCCAATTCAAGCGCTTTAAAGTCAGCATACATCCCTAATTATGCGATTTGCATTCGTTGAGCCGTGTATTGCAATTGAATCTCTTAGCAAGACCATAGGTCTAATACTTGAGGTCATATTCATCTAGAGTAGGAAGAACATCCAAAACAATCTTGTTGGTGCCGTTGCTCTCTGTTTATATATCGACCGAATTTAACTGTCAAGTTATATTGAATACTGATAGGTTTCCTCTGGCTAATGTTACATCCATGAGTGATGCAGAGATCGCTTTGGTACTTGTTGCAGACGAGAGTAAATCACTAGCACCCAGAAAAGGGACTGATCAAGGTCCTAGGGCAATGAGGAAAGCATTTGAAAATTCTGAATTATTCAAAAGGGACGGTAAAAGTATCCTAATATGCCCAATGCGTAACGATTACCTTAATAAGAGAATTTTAGATATTGGTTTTACTAATAGAAATGATTTATATTCATTAATCTGCAAACTTGTAACAAACAAAATAGTTCCAGTTATTATCGGAGGAGATCATTCGATTACTACAATTGCTATAGATGCGATTTCTGCAACATTAGGTAAGATTGGCTTATTATATTTTGATGCCCATCCTGATTTTGTGTCCTCTAAGGCAGACTATTATGGATCGGTGATAACAGACTCGCTTGGCAAACTTGACGAAAGTAATGTTACCTTTATAGGTACTAGAGCCGCCGAAATAGAGGAGGTCGAGAATATTCAGCGAAGCGGCTTTCAAGTTGTGTCCCCGCTGGATATCTTAGAGGAAGGCATTAACAAGACAATCGACAAAGTCCGCGCAAGAAGTACACCCAGAAAATATGTGTCAATCGACCTTGACTGTCTTGATCCTGCATTTGCTCCAGGGGTATCAGTTCCTACTCCATGTGGGCTTACAAGTGTCGAACTAATCTGCCTGGTCAAACATGCGGTGAGTTCAGGGATAATAGGTATGGACATCGTCGAACTTTGCCCTAGGTATGACATTAATGATATTACGGCTTCTTTGGCGGCTAGATTGCTTTCAGAATCCGTGGCTTCTATGAAATCAGGTTATTTGGGCTAATAATGGAGAATATTCTTTTGACTACAAGAACGGATTCGAATCAATTTACTTCAGTTAAACTTTCTAATGGAAATAGTACAAATATCGAGATAATCAAAAGTAACAGGGCAAAACATATCTCTCTTAAGGCAAATCGCCACGGGATTTATGCTATAGTTCCAAACGTAACAAGTCCCTTTGAGGCGATGACTTTCATAGAATCAAAGAAAGAATGGATTCTCAAATCTGTTACTTATTTTGAGAGGACTACGAGAGGGTTAGATCCTATGCTTATTCAACGAGGAAAAATACTCTTTTTAGGGTCGCCATATGACATTCAACTCATTAAGGACCAACGCTGTTATGTAATTCTGTCTGAAAGTCTGAAAAGGATTACAGTTCATAGTCCGAATGACAATAAAAAGAATAAGACGATCATTGAATTCTACCGTCAACACACATCTCGAATTCTTGATGAGCGAATAAGAGTATTTTCCACAAAACTAAACTTAAATTTCAATCGCGTCTCTATTAGATATCATAGATCCAGATGGGGGAGTTGTTCCTTAAAAAAGAACTTGAATTTCAACGTAATGCTATCTGCACTTCCAAATCATGTTATTGACTACATTATTGTCCACGAATTATTGCACTTGGTAGAGCTAAACCATTCCAAGAGGTTTTGGGGGCTAGTCGAGTTAAATCGTCCTACCTACGAGGACGATCGAAAATGGTTGCGAATGTATGGCCCCTTTATCAGCCTACCCTGAAAACACTGAGAAAATTCTATTGAGTTGGCAAAAAATATCTAAACTATCTTATTGCGATAACTTAAATTGACACAAATAGCCATAATAATCAACCAAAAAATATACCTCCTTCGTTTATTTGTATAGGACAATTCAGACTATGATAAAAGTCTACGAGATCCATCGATATCTAAACGACCAGTTCCAATATGTTGTTGCACGGACTCACAAACATACGGAGGAAAAAGTGCATCAAGACGTCAAGAGGATGAATGAAATGTTAAGTGCAGATCTTAGGGAAAGTGGGGTCAGATACGTCTTTGCAATCGAAGACATGTCAGCTTCGAACAAGAAAACCTCAGCCAAGTACTTGCATCAACAAAATAGAAATCCCTGGGCCAGGTAATCTTTCCTTGATGTAGTTCAATAATTTTTTAAGTGAATACGTAGGCATAAGTA
>JARBAV010000046.1 GCA_029237515.1 Nitrososphaerales archaeon | reverse complement strand
TGCATCTGAATACAGTACAAAATTATCCTCTGGTTAGAGAAATGAGCCTAATAGATAATTCTTTCCCAAAATCCATTCATTCTCAATCTAGAATCTGAGAAATGAAACAACTTCTATAACAGACAGTAGATATAGTTAGAGTGCTGCCATACCCAAGAAGCAGCTAATCATCCTCTAAGGATGGTGAATATCCCAGTACTCCTGCTGCCACAACCCACTTGCAGGTAGGCATTCGTAGTGGCAGCAGTTGGAATTTGCCAACTTGCAAAGATACGAGACGAGCAATCACTACACAGGCACGGACTAAGATCTACTGGAGGAGGGAAGTTAAATCCTGATCGCTCGGTCGGACAGAGTAAGGTAATAGAATTCGTGGGACTCACGGCTTTTAGTAACATCTTCTACTAATTAGAGAGAAGGAAGAACAGATCTACAATCAAGAATCTAATTAGTCTTATCATTCTCTTGGGCAGAAAAACGTAGCTATTGATATAAGTCTTCAAAACATACCTATTCTTCCAAGCTAGTACCTTCCAGGAGAATTGTAGAATCATCTACCATAAGATGCTAGAATGGTTAATCTTGCACAGTGTGTGGGACTTCTGGCACACACATTCGGTTTAATTCATACCGTTGTGCGAAGAGATGATTGTTTCAATCTCTTGCTTAGAAAGACATAGCAATGAATTTTGAGACCTACATAGGCATCTGATAACGGCAAGGAACGTTCTATCAGAATGCCTCAAAAGGCAATTGTTACCAGATCCTTCTTGTATACATTCGTTGTATGTGAAACTTCTGGCACACGCAGTTAGATGTTCCTCTTGAGCTAGCTATAAAATGAAAAGGTTAGAAAAAAGGAATTGAAACAAGTTTCTAAACTAAATCGATTCAAGCTATTCTCGTTCTCTAAAATAGGAAATCGTAGCTATTGATATTAAGTTCTGAATCCAGATCTAACAAGCGAAAGGGCATCATCCAGAAGAATAGTTCATCAATGGTTGTCAAATGCTCTTTGGTAATGTCATATGCAAATCTGTGTGTGGGACTTCTGGCACACACATATTTTGTTTAATAAGGTCAAATTGTTTTAAGAATACGTACTTCTGACTAAGCTTCTATTGAGAAAGTTTATTCTCGATCAGGGCGAAAAAGGAAGTCGTTGGCAATTATTAATTGATATGAATGTTCCGAGCTCGGAAAGTAAGATCAATTCTGTGAAAGACTGGTCTGGAGGGGCTCTAGATGGTTGTCAGAATTTAGATCTAAAAGCCCCTCTTGGTAGATCATTTGTTTGTTTCTTGGTGTAATTATTATTGTTCCATGAACCTATTTGAATAGATAAGATGATTCTAGATTTCGGAGAGTATCATCAGCATCAATAATTTGATTTCCCTTTACCAGCGATACAATGAGTGGCTCTAGTAGATAATCAGAAGATCAAGTAGTTAGGAGTGCGATAAATTAGGAGGGGTGTCTGTTTGCGTGGAACACCAAAACTCCCCCCCCTCCCGACTGTATGAGCAACAGCCTCACACAGGGATACATAATTGAGATATTTGAATAAGTTAGACGATTCTAACGATTTGAGAGTGGCAGAATGTGCTACATATACTCATGTAAGCAAAGCATGCGGAAGGTGCTACATATACTCATGTAAACAAAGCATGCGGTATAGGATCGCCTCAGAATCAGAACTATGCTTTCGTTCTAGGTTTTGCCCTCAGCAGGTTCAAGTTGTTTCTTTTCAAGTTCTGTAATTCGCTTCTCCAATTCCTGGATTTTGCGATTTGCCTCTACTTCTAGGGATCGTTTCTCTTGTTCTGAAACTCGTTTCTCTAAATCGAGGACCTTACGGTTTGTATCTAGGATTTCTTTAGTCATACTAACAACTAATTGGCCCAGCGAGTTTATTTCTTCATCATTCTTAACCATATGATGTTTGAGGGTTTAAAGAGAATATTTATTTGTCATGTCTTTTTTCACATTAGAGAATTGGCTTGCCCAGTCTTCATCGTGGCACAAAAAAGTTTGAAGCACGGATTGCTCGATTGGACTTAAGGTGGGGGCGCAAAATAATGGTCGATAGTTTCAATGTTACGTCTGAGTAATAGTTGAAGGTCTCGTTTTGCCGAAGAAGGCCTTTACGTGTGAACGGAAGAGATAGTATATGATCACCCCATTGATCGCTATGCCGATAATTTGAGAAATAATTCCAGCCCAAGAAGCATTAATATCATATGATAAAAGTGCATTAGCTGTTGTTATAGCAGAAATTATCTGGACTATGATTGCGATGATTGACAATACTACTGTAATTGTCCAAGCCCATCCTTTTCCTTTTAATAAGCCGTATGATACGACCAAATATCCAATTCCAACTGCAAGTACTATACCTCCTATTACAAGACCAATACTGGCAAAGAATTGAGTTAAAGCTTGTAATTCTGCTGCATTTTGCACTTCTTGTAGCTGTTGTTGTTGTTGCTGTTGTTGCTGTTGTTGCTGTTGAAGCTCAGATTGTTGTTGCTGATTTATCAAAATATTTTCTATAGGAACGTTCGCAAAAAACGCTCCAAATGCCAGAAATGAAAGCCCACCGAATATTAATAGAACACCCTCTATGATAGCTAGAACAGCAATTATTGTAACTCCAAATGGTCTTTCATGTGATTGGGTCAATTTGTTGATTCGTCTGTTGTACAAGAACACGTTAATAAAGGTACTTGAGAATTTGTGTGCGAAGAATTAGAAGAAAAGATGAACATAAACCTGAGACAAAATATACAAATTCAGTCGGGTTCTACAAGCGTATAATCGACTAATGTATTCAAATGTTGCCATTATCCTTTTGTTGCTATACTCATAACTTCGAAGGTCATGAATTCCTCATGAATACTGGTAGACACTGGTTATGTTAAGGTCGGACCTCGCTGGTCCCCCCTATATTTAGAACGTAGCTTGCCGGCACTACTAATGGTGTAATTGCAAGTTTCTTTATCTAAGGGAGGGCCGAGCGAAACGCCTAGCTCAAGTCGAATCTGGTAATGCTGCCCTACCTGTCATGGCATTTTTGTCTCCGTTATGACTAGTAATATCAACGGGAGATCTGTTTCTTTGCCATCACTTGAGATCTAATCGATGCCAAGGATTGATCAATTTGATATACTGCTAATTTCTCACGTCCATATATCTCAAACTTTTGAAGTATTGTTTGAAATAGGATCTCTTCTTCTACTTGTTCGCTTATAAACCATTGCAAGAACAAGGATGTAGCACGGTCTTTTTCTTTTTCAGCTATTTCTACTAAATCGTTGATGAGCTTCGTAACAGTCTGTTCACTTTTTAAAGCAGCTTGAAAAGTAGATTCAAGTGAACTGAATTTACTTTGAGGTTTTTCTATTGCCGGAATAATGGCTTCGGCTTCTGCATTATTAAGGTAATGAACGAACTTTAACATGTGTGTATTTTCCTCATTTGCTTGTTCGAAAAAGAATGTCGCACTTCCATCATATCCTGTTCTTTCGCACCAAGATCCCATCGCAATATATGTATTGACGGCTGATGCTTCGTACGAGATTTGATCATTGATCGCTTTTTCTATTTTTGAAGATATTCTCATTTGTTATCATGTGTAATCACTAGCCTTAATAATATATATCAACGAATTAATCACTATGAATACCAACGACACAATTTCTAAAATTGAAATGAATAAGGCTATTATTCCACGCTACTTTGACGCATACAATAATAAAAATGAAACAATATTTGATGAAATAATATCCGCTGATTACATCGACCACGGCCAATCCGCTTATATGGGCTCGGCTGGAAGAGGAATTGATGGAGCAAAAAATGACCTTAAGTTTACTTTGGATAGATTAGATGACTTGAAGTATGTGGTAGAGGAGATGATTGCATCGCCTGCCTATCCGGATCTTGTAGGCGCATATTGGAAGGGAACATTGATACCAAAAACAACCTCAAATAATCAACATGCAGAAAAAACAATCAACTACAGGGGCATAAGCATATACCGTATTCAAAATAATAAAATGGTAGAGACCTGGCATGTGGTTGATGGATTGCCTAGAGAGGGGTTCTGACAAGTCGAGTTATTCAATTAAAAACAGATGTAGATGAGTATCAAAATCAAAGTAGCTATCTTTCCTGCAAACTATGTATGAAGCTGCGGCTAACTATGCAAAATGAGTTCGACATGCACTGGAACGTTACTAAGTGAATTACAAGTTTCATAGTTTTGAACTGGGTCAGACAATTCTTACTATAGGATCGGAAGATCCCCAACTATTTGATCACTTGTTTCCAATACATGATTTGAATACACAGTAAAAGTTGAGTCTAAATATTTCGCTGTGATCGAAAAGAGGCAAACGAACACACAAATCTTAAATGATACAATAAGGGACAGCGAAATTGACTGAGAATAATGATATATTTTAATTTAGATT
>JARBAV010000412.1 GCA_029237515.1 Nitrososphaerales archaeon | reverse complement strand
TACTGCTCTAGTTGGCTCATTACTTATCCCTGCCGTTGTAGGATGGATAAAATCAAAGAAGCAGACTTCTAGATTAAATTCATTTCATCAACAAATGCCTCTAGTATATGGCGATAGTAAACTGGACAAGAAAGATACTAATAAATTAAACATATTAAATAGAAATATTTCAGATTCGTACGCTGCAGGTAAGATAAGTAACGAGCAATACACGAGTCTAAAAAATGAAGTATCCTTAGCATATCAAGAGATCTTCAAGAAAAGAATTAGTTCGATCACAGAACAAGATTTGGAAGCCGTCAACATGATAAGAAATGATATAATAGATACTTACTCCAATGGAAAAATAAGCAATGAACATTACACAAATCTGAAAAACGAAATATCTGTTGTATATCGAGAGATATTTAAGAAAAGAATTAGTTCGATAGCAATTCAAGACGCATAAGTTGTTAGAAAAATAAAAAATGACATAACAGATGCTTATTCAGCTGGAAAGATCAGCGAATTACATTATAGTCTTTTGAGTGAGCAAATATCAAATATGCTCGATCATAAATAGAACATAAAGTCAGTGTGGGAGTGACAAAACAAACCGTCTAGTAATAAATTAAGATAAAAAAGCGTAATTGGACTACTTAGGTGAGATCTCTTTTAAAGTATCATGTGGGAATCAATAGTATCACTCAGAGCTTACCAGTGTGTCAAGTTGCAAGATTGTTGCGATGGTTAGATTAGCTATGGAGGCACTGTACTCATAATCTAACGTGTCAGAAGTATCACTACTCTTATGATAGTTTGGGTTCTTTGTCACACCATCATCATGTAAACCAATAACAGTATACCCTAAGGCTTCAAATGGAAGATAATCAGCATTTCCCAATTTGCCCAAAGTTGCGTTTAGACTCGTGTATTTTGAGGCTACGTCTCTGATAAGTTTAGCAATTTCTTGTGAATATTTATCATTATCCTGCATAACGTTTCCATTATCGTACTCAATTAGGATACTGCTCGATCCTTCCGGCCGAAATCCAACCATGTCTAAATTAATCAATAGGTCAAGATCTATGTCGGCTTTATCAATAAAGTCTGCGTAATACTTTGATCCCCATTTTCCCTGCTCTTCACCTGAAAATAAGACAAAGCTGATACTATGTTCAAGACTAAGTTTGGAAAGTATTCGTGCAACCTCCAATAATACTGAAACACCGCTGGCATTATCATCTGCACCTGGTGCCCTTCCTTCGGAGTCGTTTATATCCTCTGTTCTGCTATCGTAATGAGCGGAAACCACTATTGTATTATTTGTCGATCCAAGCTTGTCACAAGCTATATTTTTTAGGTTGTAGAAAAAAGGTTTTTGACGATGAATATCACTGAAATTGTTGTCATCATCCTCACTAGTGGTGAGCTCAGGAGAATATGTAAAATTTTGGATATAGACATCTGTACCACAATTACTTTGAAGTTTCTCTGCTAACCAGTACGCCACATTATCTATGGATTCAGATTCACTGTGACGTGTGTGAAAGGAAGAAAGATCACGAACGCTCTCTTCAAGGTTGTACGACTGTACTTTGTCCAATCCCGATTGTGGGATCCGGGACGCATCTTCTACTTTCGCATTGATGTCAGGAATGGAGATTTTTGATACGATCTCACTTTCGATGAAGTGTAGATTAAAATGAGAATTAATTTCGTCTGCTAAACTAAAGGAACAAGCTGAAGAATAAATCAATGGAGTTAAGAGTAAAGACGTGAAAACGAAGTGGGCAATTCTATTCTGTAACCCTTTACTCCGACTATCAAGCATCGATCAGTATGCATTTATTCCAACACATTACCCTATTATGGCTTCGTCTTGACGAAATTAGAACTGCATGGACAATCCTAAATTAATTGGTTTAGTTGAATTCACCGCCACATACACACGTGTGAATAAGTTTAAAGAAAGTTAACGGCCTTCCTTTCGACCCGAGCAGGCACTGGTCATCTTACTATTGGTCATACTAAAATT
>JARBAV010000411.1 GCA_029237515.1 Nitrososphaerales archaeon | reverse complement strand
CAAAAATTGAATTGGGTTTAATACCCGCTTCATTAGTTTACGGTTTCTTGATTCATTAGATTAGCTATGATTTAATTACTTAGGTGAGTTAGCTTTAGTTGCGTGTTAAGTAATTGCAGGATTTCTTTCATTTAATGTTAATTTACTGTAATTCACTATTACTTGCTTAGTATCATCAAAGTGGTCATTAGTTTGAGAAGCAAGCTTTGGTGCTGAGGCTGTACTTCTATCCTTTTGGGATGAAAACTCCCAATTCGGGGTTTTTATGGTATAAGTCGCAAAACACTAGTATAGGAAGTATCAAGTCACTTACCTATGATAATAATTTCAAGCAATACCTTATATTTTAGTTACTACCAGACAATATTGAGTAAATATTGAAAAACTGTAGTAGGTGCTTTAGAAAGCTTACACCTATGGAGACAGACTTATTTAACGACGACGATAATGCTATATGCAGAGACTGTTGGATTAATCAGAATTTTGAGCCAACTACCCAAGCTAGTCGGACATAGTAGTCCGAAATGCGGATTCAATCCTCGGTTTGTTATTAGTGTTATCCTTTAAAATAGGGCTTTTCGAGAGCCTCTTTTCATTAAATATCGAACCCTCGTCAGATCGCAAGTCGCAATTTTTCGCAAAATATTGAGCTTGTAATAATAGCCCTGGCTTTACTCAAGGTTCCGTATAACTTCTGTTAGATTCAGTCAAAATAGGGTATATACTTATCATATAGTTCGAATATCCTAGCAGGATTTCATATAGATAATGTTTATTTATACTGACTTTGTTACCAATTGGACACCATGAAATCAGAATTGGAACTGAGCAATTTATATATAAAGAATGGAGCTAATAATTGTGGCTAATCAGACCATACAAACAAGAAAGGTATTTCCTCTTAAGACTTTATATTATGGCAATGAAGCGCGTAATAAAGAGGGGCTTAAAGGAAGGTTAATCATTGTTGAAGGAATAGATGGATCAGGAAAATCGACTCAGATTCATCTCTTAGAACAATGGCTACGATCTAGGAATATAGCTGTATTCCTCACAGAATGGAATTCTTCCGATATGGTCAAACAGATTACTTCTAAAGGAAAAAAGAAGGGTAAGCTTACCCCAACCACTTTCAGTCTACTGCATGCAACAGACTTCGCAGATAGATACGAGAGAAAGATTCTTCCCCTTCTTAGAGCAGGTTATATCGTCCTGGCCGATCGATATGTCTATACAGCATTTGCTAGGGATATAGTGCGAGGATGTAGTAGAAATTGGGTCCACAAAGTCTATAGTTATGCCTTAAAGCCAGATCTCACATTCTATTTTAAAGTCCCTATTGACGTGGCAGTAGAAAGAATTCTAGTCGGACGACCAAAACTGAAATACTATGAAGCAGGGATGGATTTGAATCTCAGTAACGACCCGTATGAAAGTTATCGGATTTTTCAACAGAGGATAATTGATGAATATGACGTAATGGCCCAGGACGAAGAGTTCGCTGTTATCGACGGAACATCTGCCATCGAGGAGCAGCAGGCACAAGTACGTGATCTAGTTAAAGGTATTATTCCGAGAAACCAACGTAAAATTCTTGAAACAGAGCCTATCAGCGTAGGAGTGCCGGCATGATAAGCAGGACACGAGTACGAAAAGGAACTTCAAAGACTCTGACTATGCAAAGACGAAGGACTCGACCGGCTGACAAAGAAGAAGTGGATGACGTCTATGACATGCGAATTTCTATGGACGAAGCTCACCGCTCTCGGTCGCCATTGTATTATGGAGATGGCATTACGTACCTCCAGAACGACACTCAGCTTACAGGAAAGCTTATTGTCATAGAAGGACCCGATGCTTCGGGCAGAACGAGTCAGATCTCTGTAATACAACAAAGATTAGAAGCTGATGGACATGCTGTGGTAACCACAGGTTTACGTAGATCTGAGTTGATCGGTGAAGGGATTCTTGAAGCGAAAAGGAATTTCGTACTGGGAAGAAGAACGCTTAGCTTATTTTATGCTGCAGACTTTGCCGACCAACTTGAGAATAAGATTATACCCGCATTGAGGGCAGGATACATCGTGCTTGCCGATAGATATATTTTTACATTGATGGCTAGAGACGCGGTAAGAAAGATTAGCAGAACATGGTCGCATGCACTGTATGGCTTTGCGTTAAAACCTGATCTAGTCTTCTATTTAGATGTAGATCCAAATGAGTTGATTCATAGAGTATTTCAAAAAAATTTCTCCCTCGATTACTACGAATCAGGCGCAGATTTGGGACTCTCCGAGGATATGTTCGAGTCCTTTATTAAGTATCAAAACATGTTGGCAAAGGAATTCCATAGAATGCAGAACAAATACAAATTGATTCCTATCGACGGAAATCGCACAATTGAAGAAATTAATATTGACCTTTTGAAACGCATTGGCGATTTTCTCAATTCAACTACTGCTAAACTATAGCTATATAACTCAATACTCATATAAATTAATTTGATCAATATCAACTATGATCTATTTACCACTCCCAGTTATGTTCAGGGAATAAGAAACGTCAGACAAGGTTTTATTTAAGTTTCCAGCAAATGAAATTTTATGAATCCCTGGTGAAAATACATTAGGTTTCAAAAAAACCCAGTCACCGGCTGCAATCCCTGAAACATTTTGAGCTGATATCCCGAGAATGTTGTCATTGGGTACTTCGATTCCAAATAAGTCTGACTGCACCCTCGCATTGGTAATGTCGTAAGCAGATGTGTTCAGGTCACTTCCATCAATAAT
>JARBAV010000045.1 GCA_029237515.1 Nitrososphaerales archaeon | reverse complement strand
TGGTGACTGTAACGCGATACATTACGAACCTAATGTACCTAATTCAGACTCTAATCAGTTTAGACAGAATCCAACTTCAACCGAGTTAATACTGATCTATAGGGGACCTATCAAAATACAACGTTGAAAGTAAAGACCTCTTTTCTTTTTAACTTAGTGATTCAGTATTTGTATTTTAATTTGTTATAGACATCTTATAAACCCAAGGTACAATAATAAAAAAAACATTTTATAGAGATATGGAACAATATTACCTAGAATGGTTAGAACAGAATCCATAAACACCCTTAAGATCGGCCAACCTGCTCCACATTTTAAATTGCGGGGAACTGACGGAAAGACATACTCTTTAATAGATTTTTCGGAGAGCAAAACATTGTTGGTCGTCTTCATTTGTAACCATTGTCCTTATGTAAAAGCTAGGATTGGCGACCTTGTTCAGATTCAATCTAAGTTTTCCACTGATGAATTGGCAACAATAGGTATTAATAGTAACGATCCCAATTATGAGAACGAAGGCTTTGATAATATGATCAAATTTGGAAAAGAGTACAAACTTAATTTCCCATATTTAATTGACGAAACTCAAACTATAGCGAGATCGTATGGTGCAGTTTGTACGCCAGATCCATTTCTTTTTGATGACAATCGTAAACTTGCATATCATGGACGTATAAATGATGCAGTCGATCCGGAGATGAGTCCTAAGATTTCCATCCTAGAGAATAATGTTATGAGACTTATTTCAGGAAATGCCATCGAAAAAAACTTTTTTCCGTCAATCGGATGTTCCATTAAGTGGATTAGCTAATAGTATTCAACCCTGATGGATTGATGTATCTCCTTTCTTGGATAAGGACTGGAACTAAATATTCGCCTACCCATACTTATATGAGACGCCCTTAACACCACGAGGGTGCCTCCATAAGGTATCATATGCACAAGTACCACACTCTATGCACCCCTCGTGTTGCAAGATTACATCTCCATTTTCGCTACTGTAGCAGCGCGTAGGACATAAAGATACCATCTTTTGCATGAATTCACTTCTAGGTTTTGTAACCTGGATATGCGGCACAGAGTCGTCATCGTAATCCAGTTTCGCGATCCTTTCTTGCAATGATGGAGTATTTGGAATATAATTACTGTCAACGTGCCTGCCTAGCCTTTCAGCTATCTCAACAGGAACGTTCACATAGGTATCAACGGATTCAACCAAAGGTAATAGGCGGTCGAATCCGAGCATATTTGCAAATCCTACCGCAATGCCTCTTAAGGTGCTGCTGGACATCAACTTGAAAATCATTCCATATCTTGAACCGACTATATCTTTTGGGATATGCTTGCTGCAATCAAGGAAAATCTTCAGGTACTCCTTGTCAATTTCCTTCATATCTCTTGTATAGGGGCTCTCTTCAACAGATTTTGTATAGAAACTCCCAAGATATTGTTCATCAAAATTGTTCCTATCTAGAGATCGTGCGACAGCGTTAGCTGCCCTTACTGCATCATCTATACCTACATTAAGCCCCTCAATTCTGGGACCAATAAACACTCCACGACCCGCTGCATCGCCTACGAATAGTACATTTTTATAGTATGGCGTTTTCATTCTACATCGCTTGCCATCGGGAATCAATCTAGCGCTGTATTCTAATTCTACATAATTATCACCAAATTCACAGTTGTATTTTTCTACTAACTCCTTCTCTAGATTGTTGATTCTACTCTCAATCTCTTCCCTTGTCTTATATTTGCCGCTCTCAATTAGTCGCTTGATTCCATCTCTAGAATAGTAATCAGAACGGAGATTGTTCCATGTCTTTAGTAACTTGACTGCCATGAAATGCTGGCGAATCTCTTCATCCTTTGAGATCAAGGCTTGATTAGCCTTTCGTGTTGGAACCCTGTCTTTGATGAATTCTGCTACAAATTGATTTCGTATCAAAGCATCGATTAATCGTGAAGGTTCAACCGGATTCTCCATCATTGAGTCCATGTGATATACTGCGCCAAGAGAAATAGTGTCTCTATTCGTATACAAAAAACCCCCGCCTATATGATTCATAGTCACATCGCCCGCAAACAAATGCGCGGCACCTTCCTCACTTGTAATACTAAACCTGTCTTCCAAAATTGTTTCAGGTAGCTTGATTACGACCTTTACTCCTTGGTATAGTTGTTCGGAAGAGAACTTGTTCCTTGATTGGGTAACATCCGCTAGTTCAGAGTTTGTACCATCAGCTGCAATGACTGCCCTTACTCTAAATGGCTCCAGTTCATCTGTCTCTATCACAGTATCATTGCTACCCGTTTCCCATCTAATTGATCGCACATGGACCCCAGATATTATCCCTCCCCCCATCTTTTCTGACATGTCGCTTGCCTCTTTGGCAAGCCATGGTACGAGTTTACTTAGTAAAACAGAGTAAGCATAATTAATCTGATATTCGTGAACTGGAGTTAAATCAATCGAGTACAATTTATCCTTAGATGTGGCGTGCAAGATGTATTGCGTAATAGCACGCTCGAATGGGGCCTCGTCAATAAATTCCCTTCCAAATACATCTTCTATATTATAAACTCTACCATTCTTCGGCTTCTTGGAGTAAAGAATCCCCCCCGAAACATTCTTAGTTCCTGTGGTACTCCCTGCTTCGAGCAAAATAGCCTGTTTTCCAAGGTTTGCGAGTTGGCGTAATGCAGTAAGACCACTGGTTCCACCACCGACGACTGCGACATCATATTTCTCCATGTCTTAAGCCCTCTTCTCAATCGTTAGCATACGTTTTTTAATAAGCTCGGTGAGAACGGGCAAAACCTGTTCCATTCGACCTTTTATGAATAGGTCACATTCATCTCTAAATGCTGCATCAGTGTCGGGATTTATCACGACCACAAATCCCGATTCTTTCATTCCTGCAATGTGTTGAACCGCCCCACTGATACCTATGGCAATATATACAACAGGTGAAACTTTTCTGCCACTAGTACCGATCACCCGTTCTGGAATCATGTAGGACAGTAAGCGTTGATCCTTAGTCTGGTAAGGTCTCTTTGAAATTGGAAGAGATATGCCGATCTCTGCGTTGAGTGATTTAGCAAACTGTTCAATCAATTTGAAATTCTCCTCAGGAGAATCTCTTATCCCTCGACCATAACTAACTATGATTTTGCAACTCTCAAAATCAATTGTAGATTTTATAATGTTTCTACTTAGAACCTTGACTCTCAAATCTTCATCGGAAATCTGGGGTTCAAATTCTATAATAGTCCCTGTCCGCTCATCCTCCTTAGCTATTGGCTCAAAGACCCCGGGAATGATACTGCACGACTGAGGATGATACTCTCTAGCGATGGAAGGATTCCTATTATCAAGGCATAAGATAGTAGTCCACAGGAACCCAGAAAAGTCTGGCCTATACATTTCCAGTGTTTTTTCGTACTTAGTAAGCTGACCTTTTGTTTTGTGTTCGTGCCTAATTTCGAGGTCCGAAATCACCAATTTATTAATATCGGATGCTAGCCCAGACTCGAGTTGTGCCATCACGGTTGAAGATAAATGCCGTCCGGTGTTATCTGCCGAGAAGAACATGTACCTGGGTTTTTTGAAATTTTCAGAACTAAGTGGAGAGATCGATCTCGCGACATTTTTGTCTTCAGCTATTTGACAGATTATCTTTGTGTACAATAAGTTGGTATAGTATCTTAATGAAGGACTATTTGCATACACCACAGCATCTGCACCAGACTTGATTAAATCCTCACACAAGTTTCTAACATTATCTCCTAGTACTACTGCAACCACTTTTTCATTACTTGAGTATTTAGCATTGAAATCATCCATTAGTCTTCTTGCCTCACCTAGCATTTCCAAGCTGACCGGCACGGGAATGCCTTCCTCGTGCTCTATCACAACATAGAGATGTTGATAAGGTTCAATCCCAGCCAAATTATTATAATTCGATTCTAAATTTGGTGTCGATTCGCTCATTTTATTGGGGCCTCCGTCATAAGTTGAAGAAGTTTTTCCGCAGCCATATCGAGTTGAGCTGTGTCATTCCCATCAATAAACTCGACCCTTCTCTTGGCCTTAGCCTTTGGAATCTTTTCTACTTTATACACAATCGTCGGCGAGCCTGGGAGACCAACAAATCTAGGATCTGCTCCTAGAGCTTCCGAGTTATATACTTGAAGATACTTTTCAAAATTCTCGGCCTTGCTTCTGGCTTCGTTGAGATTTCTCGCCAAAGAAAGCCTCTCTGATACGGTGTCAAATGATGGTTTGTATGATGGATCAGCTGATATGAAAACTGGTAGAGGTGCCTGAATTTCTTCTATCACATCATAAAACCCGTATAATGAAATGAATCGTTTAGCATGTATACTTCTATTCTCTGGGTCGATTTGAAAATCTATGACATTTCCTATGAACGGATAACCCAGCTTCCACGCAGTCTGTGGACCGGTTTGACCAGTTTCGCCGTCTGATGCTCGATGACCAGAAATGACGATATCTGCGCCCAATCCGTTGTTCATACGTGATACGCCTAGCCTAAGCACTTCTGCGGTCGCCAAGGTATCGGCGCCGGCAAATATTCTATCACTGTACAAATGTAGTTCGTCTGCATTAGAAATGATTTGAGCCTGTTTCAGTGCCTGATTAGCGATTGGTGGTCCCATCGTACCAATTGCTACTCTAGCAGCATATTTCACCTTACAATAAAACGCGGCCAGTGTAGCTGCGGCACTATGAGGGCCAAGTATATTTTTGGTTTCTGCCCTGTTAAGAGTGCCATCTGGATTATAGCTTACGTTTCCTTCACTAAAGTCCGGCTCTAATTTGACTATTACTCCAACGTTCAAAGGTCGTACTGGCATGCAGTCATACCTACCCATAGATACCCTTTAAATGGCTTTGGGATAACACAGGTAGCCTTTACAACAAAAAGACAGACTGGAGTAAATAATCTGCCTTAATAGATAATATGAATTATAAATATGTATTATTTTCTACTGAGCTTGAGGTAGGCTTAAGGTTTGCTCAAGATAATAGGAACGCAATTGTTCATACAAGCCTCTTAACTCCTTGTACAACTCGGGCATCCTTGGCTGTAGCATCGTATAGGCTAGATAAAAGTCTTCAGCTTCCAGAAGGTACCTTTTTATCTTCGTATATACTACTGGTTTCTTATTTGTTGATGCAGTATACTCTATGAACTTCATGTTGTTCACCCGATCAATAAGCTTGATGCACTTGAGATCATAATCCGCATTGGCCAAATGAGCACAATAATGCTGAAATCTTTCTTGCTCGATGTCTTTCTTGGAGGTCTTATTCCCGTATGAATCCAGAGTGGGAGTTTTTAAAGTATGGAGTACATTAAGCACGCGACTTCCAAACTGATATCGCAGATATGCGTCAAATCCATAAGATCTTGTTTCATAAAGATTAAGAATTCGATCATTATCTTCCAGGACGTCATGTAGAACTGCGCTCGCAATTTCTACTGTAGTTATTGGTTTGTTATTCCGCCTGTAATGAACCGTCACATTCTTTGCCACGGGCCAGATATGGGTATTTAAGAATGAAGAAATCCCGTCTTCTCTATTAACACCCTCATGAACTTCTTCGGCAACAGCTATTGCGCTTTCAAGGAAACCATCCATTCGAATGTTTGCTTCATTTTCTAAGAACGTAAGAAGGGATTCCTTACTAAGCGATTCGATGGACAACTCCATATCATAATATGTGTGAAGTTAAAGAAAAGGTTTGCTAGACGATTTTTGATTAAATCACAGATAATTATGGATTCGCTCATCTATCTCAACCTCTCGTTATCCCTCGAGCTGCGGTACTAATATTCTTGCCATTGTCTGTGAGTGCAATTTCCTTTAAAACGTTGTCGTTTTTCCCTCCAGGAATACAACACTATTCCAACCTGAAACCGAGAATCAAGCACATAATTAACATGCGATTAGGAGGGATTCTCTCCAAGTCGAAGTATTTTCATGAAGCAGAAGGTCTTTCATTTTTTATTCCCAGCTCTGCTTGAAGTTCGTTGCAATATCCTATCGTAACTGAATTAGTTTATCTATAACTTTGAGGCAACGTTCGGTGATCATGTCTGTACACCCGTTATCACCAATAATCTTGTGTGTTTTATCGAAATACTCTTTTTAATCAACCGCCTAGACAATTCATTCGTATTTCTTCCGGATTGGCATTTTAGGGTTCTGTTAACTTATCGGGACTTTTAAGCGTCTGAAATGAGTGTTAACCATCGGGACATATCTGTCACATGTCTGGAAAATGTGAGAGAACCATTTCATATGTGACACCGTATTGTTTTTGTTTTTCTTCTGTATCTTTTGCTATACGATGTCTTTCATCGTTATAATAGTCACGGACTTCTTTATTACTCCATATCCGAAAGTCATCTTTGTCTAGTAAACCCAACT
>JARBAV010000044.1 GCA_029237515.1 Nitrososphaerales archaeon | reverse complement strand
CTATCACTTATTGCATTGGCTGCTCATGCAACAAATTACGAAAAGATCATGAAAGCTAAGACAGGCACTTGTGAGACACCCAACAAACTTATCCTATCCTATCTTGCAGATTTCATGTAAGATCGCTTTAGTATGAAAGTGCATAACTATACGTTTCTTGATTAGCAATCCGGTTAAAAATTTGTTTGTAGAAAAAATGTAAAATAAAAAAGAAGAGGGTCAGATTTCCGTTGATGGCCAGCAGTTCAATTCTAAGACAAGCTTGTTTCAACCATTTAGGAGGCGAAAGATAATACGGCTATTCTTAAGACGCCAATTATGAATTCAATTATCATTAGAAAGGTTCTATTGGTACTTCTAGTATACCTTAGTATATCTCTATTATACTTTTACTATATTTTAGAAAATTAAAAATTCAGCATATCATTGTAAGCTAAATTTAGAATACAGACATCACAAAAAGCAAATTCTTTAGGCTACAACATTATCGATTATCATTCATGTGAAAGACTACAGTCTAAATTCAAGAATAATCGTTGGTCTACTCCTCTCAGGATAGACTCTTATTCCTCTGGTAGAGGGATAGTAACTTTATGAGTGAAGATGGGAATGTCTATGGAGATATATATGCAACATTGATCTTTGGCATTCAGAGAGACAGTATAACATTTGTTGACGGACATAGCAATTATGATTTTATTCCAACAAGCAATGACCAAACAAAGATACTAAGCGAATTCATTGCACGCCACATACCAATTTACAGAGGCATAGAAATGAATGAGAGTATCCCCCCTGTACAAAATCAGATAACTGAAGAAATGAAACCTAGTGCCACTAAATTAGTGAATGAGCTCAGGAAATATCTACGTGAATTAGAAGCCACTGGTTATAGCGATGTAGTTCAATTATTATTTGACGTAGCACAAGAGATAGAGAATGAGTTAAAAAGATGATCTAGAACACGTACATATTTGCCTCAATAACGGAAGATATTTCATTTAGCATATCTAGCAAGCTGCATTGTTACTTCAACCATCATTTTCATATCGCGTCCTGGGGAAGAAAACAGATGCCCAAATATTATGTGGTCCGTGCCCATTGCTTTAATGTGTTCAATGTCGCTTCCAATCTCTTCGATGGTACCTGTCATTGGCATCCTATCTTGGTTAGACGAGGGGGCTGATTCTAATATATTTGGATATGAAACCATATAGATACTAACCTTCGAAGGTTCCTTATCTGCCTTTCTTGCACTTTCTTTCAAACCATTTATCGCCTGTTCAAGCTGTTCTAATGGACCAAAACCAGCTACTCCTATCCATCCGTTCGCATAGTTTACTATCCGCGGAAACGTCCGTGGAGTAAATCCGCCAAGTAGTATTGGGGGATGTGGTTCTTGTACAGGTTTAGGTCCTATTTTTGACGAAGGTATATTGTAAAATTGACCTTTAAATTCTACAACGTCATCAGTCCATATCTTTTTCAATACTTGAAGATATTCATCAGCTCTAGTCCCTTTATTTTTGTAAGGAATCCCAGAGACTTCAAATTCATCTTTTGACCAGCCTATACCCAATCCAGTGATAGCTCTTCCATCTGAGAGGATATCAAGTGCCGTAACCCGTTTGCTTAACACCACGGGATTTTGAAAGAACATGTCAATAATTGATGTTCCTAAAGAAATTCGTTCAGTAACGGCTGCGACGTAAGTCAATGTCGTCAAAGGGTCAAGTACATTCTGATACACCATAGGAAGCGAACCGTCAGGAGAGGCAACATATGGAGTCTGTGGGTTAATTGGCCAAAGTAGGCGATCTAATACCCATACAGAGTCTATGCCTTCTTTTTCTGCTTCGGTTGCAATATACAGAATGTTCTCTGTAGTAATGTGCTCGCCAACGTGTGGCAGAAATAATCCGACCTTCATGCTAAATCCTATAATCTTGTACTATTAAAGCGGTTTCAAGTGACCATATAGGCATAGTTCTTTCTTCGTCCTTTCAATGAACCACGGGAATAGGATTCTACGACTACAAACCAAATAACTGCGCTGAAATCAGTGATTTATTCGCTGACTTTGGTATTAGATCACTGAAGTCAATCTTTTGCAACGTGAATCAAACTTTTATTCTCGATACTGAGATTTAAATATGGATAATGCAAATTTTAGTTGAGTAGAATTGGTATTGGGGTAAGGCCTCCAGATCTGTAATCCTCCTCAGTGTTCGATTCCTGACTACTCGCTTTTTTACTCTAATGCACTTATTGCCATATTTAGTTTAATGATCTGAGTAATCTGTATTGTTTCAAGCTGTAAAAGTGGCTTTCCTTTATCAATCACAGTAAAGGAGATAAGTTGTATTTGTAATTATAAGTGTAATTCACGATGCTAATATACAAGATTCAATATTATTGGCTTGGCTAAATAGACAATCAAGTAGACAGTTTAACCGTAGATCACCTATGTTTAGTCCGTATAAGGGGCAAATCCAACTTGCCGTCAGTTGAAAATTTATACTAATACGATGTTAGACGCGCTGATTAGATATAGTTTCCATGCCGGTATGGGCATTCGAACATAAATATCGGTACTCATATTGAAAAATGATCTGCAATGTCAATTTACTATTCTATATAGACGTCCATCTGAATAGGTTAAGACGTATACGTAGCCATCTGGACCTGTCTCAATGTCGGTAATCCTACCGCCAAATCCCCTGGCAAAGAGCGCCGGAGATAGATCGTCTTGAGGATCAGCAATTGAATCGGTTAAATCGGTGTGACCTGACATGGAAGGATCAATTCTGATAGCAGTTCTGTTGTCATCTATTTTGAAGAAATAAAGATCGCCAGCATTGATACCGCCTACAAAAATATTGTTTGAGAATTTATTCCCAAGCCTAGATGAATTATAGAATTCTAGATCAGTAACGCCGATTGGTTTAAACCAACTAAATTTTGGATCAGAATAGTATGAATTATTAAGCATTACTAGGTCATTTTCGCTAAAATTTTTGTTCCTAGAAATTGGTCCCATAATCTTAGACCATCCGCTATTAAATCCGGGTTTCACTAGGTTAGTTTCATCAAATTTATCTTCTCCATTTTCAGTATCCCAAAGGCTTCCAGTAATAGGATCAAACGATAAGCCAAAGCTATTCCTGATCCCATATGCATAATAATAATCCAGACTGAAATTATCAATGAGATCATTTTGACTCTGGTTTTTGAAAGGATTGTCAGATGATGGATTTCCATTTAAGGGATCAATACGTATTATGACAGATGTATTATTTGGAATAGCATCACTGTCAAGTACATGATTTTGCAGAATAGTAGAAGGGCTAGTAAGGTCGCCAATTACGACATATAGCTGTTCGTCTGGACCAACCTTAATCTTCCCACCATTATGGTAGGGACCAGGTTCCCCAGGCAAGTCTAACAGGAGTACTGGATTGGAAAGGTCTGTACCGTTCCAGTTGTATCTATAGACCCGATTTCTTACACTGTCACCTTTACCATTTTCGTTAGTTTCCTCTGTTAGATAAATAAAGACAAAATCGTCATCTTTTAATTGACCAATTCCCCTTTCAAGTATATCGATTCCAAGTAAGCCGCGTTCAGCATTAGGGTCAACTCGGACAGCCAATGCGGGATTTTTTTCAAGAGTTCCATTATTTACTACTCGGATCATTCCGGTATCCTTTTCCAGGACCAGGATAGTATCTTCGTCCACAAATGTCATACTGGTGGGTTGGGCTAAGCCATCGGCAACGAGTTCAATTCTTAAGTTATTGTCAGCAATTTGATAGAGATAAGGGGCCTGAAATATATCATTGTAAATTCGAATTAGAGTGGGCAAGTAGTTAATAGCCAATATAGAACAGGGAATTATTATTATGATAATGATAACTGGAATCCGTGCTGCTCTTTTATCGAGAGGATTAAACAACGTTTAGCTCCGGTTTAGGATAGTGTCTAATTTAAGAATTTACTCAGAGAAATTTCCTACTCAATACGAGTTTCCAAATAAAGAGATTATTTACATTTAGACCTTCTGAACGGAAGGGGATAAACTGCATGATTCTGATCAACAGTTACCATGATGGTGTTCACATTGCTCAAATAGAACAAATTCAAGATAGAGTATTCTATGTGTTATGAAAATCGCCTTGGCAGATCATAGTTAGTAGAAATTGGTGATGATATAATGCCCTAGCTTGACTTATGGTAGCATCAATTTAAGAACATTGCTGGTCTATTCTAGACAAAAAAGATATCAAAAGTTTAGATCTAATGCAATTTCCAATAGTTGAAATTATAACCGCTATTCATACAATTTGATCAGCCATTAATGTGTGTGTGAAGGAAATTTCCCTGATTTTCACCATGTCCTTCCCGATGACTTCTCTTAATAAATCCAAATCGCTTCCAGATAGCTTTACAACTATGTCATAGACGCCCGTGACGCGATTCACCTCTTCCACGCATGGTAGTTTCGCTATTTGTTCCATAGCTTTGTCTTCAAACCCGATTTCACACGTGACCAACACATATGCTACTGGCATAATATCTATACTAAGTGTATATGCAATAACCAGTTAATTAACTGACTGTATTCGTAAATATGTCACTAGCGATATCTTATAGCTTTCACGCTCCATACTTTGTTTAGCTTGAATTAGTAACAATTATAAATTATTGACATGGTCGACCCACACTTAGTGCTTCTAATCTACTACATTTATCCATTGGCTGTATATGCCACTAATTAAGTAACCGTGTCTCATTACAGCCTTTAGTATGGGTTCATTACTACTACAAGCGAGAAATACCGCTTAGAAAATATTTCAGCTTACTGAACCGTGGTGTAATAGGGTTTACCAATAGATAATCAATCCTCGATCTTTGTTGCTTCACCGTGGCAGTTTCATCGGAACTTAGACCTAATGTAACATGAATCATAATAGAATAGTCGATTTCAGAGGATTTCTCTTCCGGATATCACCAGTTAACTTTTATGTCATAAATTCTCCTTGCCGCTCGTCATCAGGCGGATCTCTTCGCTTGGATTTGACTGCTGTATTGAACGACTAGTGGGTATCTTAATAATCGATGCGCAGAACCAATTAAAACACTTATTTTCATGAACTCGTTATACATGAGTGGTCATGAACAGCTCATTAATGATATACTCCCATTTCACAGCTTGCACTATTTATTGGTGCATCGTACTTTCAATTAATCCATGTTAAACAAATACGATGGTCTAAAAATAGTATTATGTGCAGCATTCCTTTCCGACGCGTTTTTGTTAGGTGTGCTGTATTCATTACAAGAGATGATAAATGCGAATGCTTTTCAGGAAAGAAATTATCCTGAAAGTGCCATCCCTTCGCCTCAAGGACCTCTCGTAACTGATCATAGTTTAAAGGTGGAGTTGGTTCTGAAAGGACTAACATACGCTACTGATATGGCATTTCTGGATCCTGATAACATTTTGGTTACAGAAAAAGACACAGGTACGGTTCGAAGGATACTAAATGGGGTAATGTTACAAAAACCGTTGCTTGATGTTAATGTTGCAACCTACGGACACCGAGGAATGTTGGGTATTGCCATTAGTAACAACAATAGTAATACCTTCGGTAACGCTAAAATTGGCACCAATGAAAATGATAGTAGTGGAATTTCATCTCCAAATAACGCAAATGTGATATCCAAGTATGTTTTCGTATACTATACTTCGGCTAAAAGAGCAGATGGCGAAGATATTACACAAGGTAAACAACCAATAGGCAATGTTGTGTATAGATATGAATTTGTAGACAACAAGTTGATAAACCCTAAACTATTACTGGATCTGCCTGCTACTCCGGGAGCTATAGGAAATGGCGGCAAAATTCTGGTCGATCCAAAAGACAAGAATTTGTATCTAACAATTGGTGGGGTTGGTGTCGACGATCATAGAACCAAGGCCCAAAATATTAAGGATGGAGAAGAGCCGGATGGAACAAGTGGCATACTAGTCATAGATATGGATGGAAAGGTTGCATTGCAAAATAGTACTCTTGGAATGAAAGACCCGCTAAATAAATACTATGCATATGGATTATGGAACAGCTTTGGAATAGATTTTGATCCGTTAACTGGAAATATATGGGATACAGAAAATGGCGTAGTATTTGGTGATGAAATAAATCTTGTTTATCCTGGCTTCAACAGCGGATGGAATAAGATTGACGGCATATGGCTAAGAGGATATGATATTGAAGATACTGAGACGCATATAGCTTCAAATCAGACAATAAATAGTTCCCTGGTTGATTTTAATGGAAAAGGCAAATACAGTCCACCCGAATTTACTTGGTTTGAAGATGTTGGTCCTACCGCAATCCGATTCCTTAATTCTGACGAGTTAGGTGAGCAATATGAAAATGACATGTTTGTGGGGGATATTGTCAACGGCAATATTTATCATTTTGACTTAAATAAAATGAGAACAGAGTTACTATTGTCGTCCAATAGTCCTCTTTCAGATAGGGTTGTCAGTAGTAACGAAACCACATTTAATGATGAAATGGCATTTGCCAAAGGGTTCGGTGGTATTACAGACATAGAGGTTGGTCCAGATGATGGTTATTTGTATATACTTGCGTTTAATAACGGAGAAGGGACAATTTACAGAATAGTACCTAGTAATAACTCAATGCGGTAACAGTGATCTTCAAAATTGCCAAAAAGAGAAAAGTGTCAAGGATGGCATGCTCCGTGTTAAGCCTAAACCTCCTCTCAGCATAAATCAACAGCTTACAGAAATACCCCCCAGTATCACTATTCCTAAAAGGTGTTCTAACTTCAAATTGTTTGTGATCCGGAGGAAATTAATAATGCTTCTTCTTAAAGACGTTCTTGGATGACTGTAATAAAGATAATTTTCTCCATAGTCTTACTAGCTGTATTCATTAGCTACTTAGGTTCGAGCATAGTACTCGCGAGCACTATCAGTGTTACACCGCAGCAAGCTGAATTGATAGAATGGTGCACTAAAGAGATGGTGAGAGTAACTGACGCTAGTATGGTTCAAGCTTTGAATGTATGTGCAGAGTATTATTTAAAGTTAGAATAGCAAGTTTTAGTAGCTGCGTGTCATTTGCTATTCGAAGAGAGGTGATATCTGAGGAAGATTATAACCAATATATCAGAAGGGCCCGTTGATACAGCTCCGAAACCAATTAGAAAAAAGATACAATTTCAAGCGATACAACTATGTTAGAAAGTCTGGCAGGTTACTAAACTGTCTTGTACCTGAATCATAATTAGCATACTTCTTAAAAGTTTTGACAAAGAAAGCCAGCCTCGCCTTTGCGGATGTTTCAGTCAGACACACTATTCTATCTTGTTGATTTTCCCCTAAATCATATAAAACCGGTCATTCTTCATGACATGAAACTTCTGGT
>JARBAV010000410.1 GCA_029237515.1 Nitrososphaerales archaeon | reverse complement strand
GGTATGGCGATGAATAGGGTAGAGGAAAAGGCTGAGAGAATGAAGTCAAAAGCTCAATCATTAGATGAAATGATTGATTCGGGCGTGTTGACAGACTATACTTCTAACAAAGATGAAATTGAAAGTGAGCTTGAACAGATCACGGTCGAGAAATCCGTAGAAGAAGAATTAGCAAAATTGAAAGCCGAAAAGCTTCGAAAGAAAAAGAAAATCGTTGAACATGAGCAGGAAGCGACCTCATGAAACGTACTAGAAAAAAAGAAAGTAATTCTTCCACTGCAAGTTCGCGTAACAGAAAGGGCAGAAAATCAGGGGCTAGCTTAAATAAATCTTCAGTAAAAAAACGTTCTCTAATCAAGGGAGCTGGCAAGAGCACAAGGAAAAAAAAATCAGTCTCTCGAGTGAGGATACCAAAGCAAAGAACACAGAAGATGGTTAAAGGGAGATCACCAAAACGTTCTCCAATAGTACGAGCTTCAAGGAAAAGTGTGATCCATAAAACGAAGAGCAATTCGAGACTACACAGAGGCTCATCCAGGAAACATACTTCTACAAGGGGAGCAAATAAGAAAATTATTAGAGTCCTGGGTCATGGGCAGTACTCAGTTGATGCAGAAACTCTAAGAAAATTGAATGTGATTGACAATTCAATTGTCAAAAGGTTTGAAAAGGAAAATTTAACGGATGAGGAGTTCAAAATGAAGATTGAACAGCTTGGGCAGATTGTTACTAAAAAAGGAAGGCTACTAGATCCAAAGATGATAGTAAGCTCAGACATCATTCTACCGGGGGTCGATTTGACAATCGAAGAAGCAAGTAAAATATTCCGTGGTGAAGGAATTATCTCAGGGCTTGACTAGTGTTTTGGAAATGGTCAAGCCCTCATTTTATTAAATGGCATATCCCACATTGGATACCATACACTCATATCAGTTTCCCAAGGTATTTCCTTTGAAATAATAGACGCGAGAACCAGTTCGAGATCACTATGCCTCTTTTCTTGAGAAGCTAGTGGAACGAAGGGATAGAATTTCTCTCTCTTATAATTAAAGATCAAAAATTGGGGTTCGAGTTGGGGGCTGTCTAAGTTTGAGTTGGGACTTACAGTCTTCCTGAATTCAAAAACCACTGCCAACACCTGATCCTTAAATCCACGATCTACAATGACGTCTACAATTCCGTTTGACGCTACCAAAATATCTTCAATACTGATCCCCTTTATCATGATCCACAGATAACCGTATTTGTCATTTATTAGAATGTGTTCAGTCCGAAATTCGCTATTGCTTATTCTTAAAAATTCTTGTACTTCCTCGATTGTATTTGAAAAGTATGTACCATCCACGTTCTTGATGCAAATACCACACCTGTTGGTGCTCGACAAATCTAATTTGGTTTGAAGTGTAATATATCCGGAAGAAAGCGAGAATATCCCTTCCTCACGATGATCGTTACTCTTCCTATATAGACCTCCTTTTCCTAGTCTTTTGAGGAAGGAATCTATCACGCCATTGATGCCTCCATCTCTAATAGTTTTTGGACCCTCATTTGAACAGGGGGATGCGTCGAAAAGAGGTTGGCTATCGTTTGACGTCCTGAATTTACCGGAATTATGAAAAAGGCATTAAGTCCTTCTACTTTGCGTAGATCTCTATTCGGAACACGCTGCATCGTACCGCTTATCTTCATAAGTGCATTTGCTAACTGTACTGGTTTTCCGGTCATCTGTGCAGACCCTCGATCAGCAGCAAACTCTCTGTACCTTGATATTGCTCGGATCACTAGAAAACTGACAAGCCAGGTAACGGCCGCTACTGCTAGCATGATTAAAATTGCCCCGCCGCCACCGCCTCGATCTCTCCCTCCACCGTATCCTCCCATTCCCCCTCCGTAAAGTCCCCCATAGAACCCAAATTGCATCAAGTACCAGGCGACAGTCGAGAAGAGACTGGCAAGAGTTATCACCAAAACGTCTCTGTTTCTGATATGTGTCAACTCGTGGGCTATGACACCTTCGAGTTCTTCACTATCGAGGATATCCATCAAACCAGTAGTCACAGCAACTACCGAGCTCCTTTGACTTTTTCCTGTAGCGAATGCATTGGGAACGGATGAATTTATTACAGCAATCTTTGGTTTTGGGAGATTGTTCATTGCAACTATTCTTTCCACTAATCCATGTAACTCGGGAAATTGTTCTCTAGTCACTACTTTAGCACCTGAGCTCCATAGTACAATCTTATCTGAGAAGTACCATTGCGCTATAATCAGCACTGAAGCGACTATGGTAATCGGTATAAAGCCCACCCCTAGGTATACCAAGACGCCAAGGAAAACAAGATAGAGTAGTGTAAGTATAACGAAGCTCATTATCATCCTTAATGTTAATCCAGTATCCCTTCTCTGCCAAGGTCTTGACATAAATTTGTCTCTCATACATCTGATCTACAAAAGGACATTTAAGATAATTGTTTACTGTGTATCAATTCGTTTTGGAAGCTTGTGTATGATTACAGTGGAGAAAGTCCAATCATTGAAGGAAGACAGATGTAGAAAATTGCTGCGCATGTCAAACGTTCATAAATTTACGAGTATTTTAATAAAGGAATTGATAAATATTACGATCTACTTTATAGAAACAGAGTGAAATCGATTATTCAAGGTTATGGACTGCTCGCTATCGTTGTTGCAATCACCATCGTCTTTAGCCCAGACATAATGATGCAATCCATTCTTAAGGTGGAAAGTGTAGAAGCACAGAACCGTACTGGCGACACGACATCAAATGTAACAACTAAAAATCAAGGCTTGCAAAACATTACAGACGCTAATTCATATATAGTGACCTTGAAAAATCAAAGTTCGTCTGCTGATGTGGACGGTATAGTAAAAGCGGTGAAAGAGAAGGGTGCAAACGTGACTCATGTTTATAACCATTCCATAATTGGTTTTTCTGTCCAAGTTCCATCGGACAAACAGATGGAAACCATGGATTTACTACTAAATGATACGCGAGTAATTAGCGTTGAACCTGATCAGACTATGACCATCCCACGTCCACTCGAGTGATCGCTTTTTTACTTAAAACAGAAGCGGAGGTCCCTTCTTAAATGCGGAATCTGAGCTAACAATGTCATTGTACTTGTTTAGTTCTGTTTAACATCTGTATTCTTTAGCGTAGAAAATTGGACTCGGCATAAATACTAGGTTATCATCGAAGAGCATGAAATGACAAGATTTAGTCGCCATAATATCGGCATCGACCTAAGATTTCTGTATCATTTGTTTGCTTCTCAAACATTAGAAGAAAATGTCGCACGTTCGGGAAAGAGAGGAATCATAGGATAGCAGGGAAGTGAGTCGTGTCATGAAATTTCATTTTAGACAGGTTTTGGCCCATACCAAGCTGCCAATTTATATCACAATAACTCTATTACTTGTGAGTTCGACGTTAACCTCGCAGATACCTGCCGCTGTGTTTGCCAAGGCAGCTGCTGGTGGTGAAGGAGATGAAGATTTAGTAGAACTAGCATCATCATCATTATTATCGAGTAGGGTAGATAAGTATCTCGACCAGGCTCTTGGTTCCGAACAGGCCTTTCTAAATTCTACATCGCGTACATCTTGTGTGGGGACTCCTGTTCAAAGCGTTTCATCTAGCGAAGATGAAGGCGATGAGGATGAAGATGAGGATGACGACATCATGAATGTGTTAGATGGTGACATTGAAACAGAATGGTCAACGGCAGACTTGGGATCCTATCTACAGCTCGACATTGGCAAAATAATGAAGATTTGCTCAGTCGACGCGACTTGGTCGGAAGGAGATGAAAAATCGAATAACTTTGTATTGTCGGTATCTAAGGACGGAACAAATTTTAAAGATGTGCTGAGGAGTTCGAGTAGCGGGACAACGGAATCCAAAGAGCACTACAAATTCCCTCCATCAGACGGAAGATATTTGAGGATTACGCTCTATGGAGATTCTGAAAATAATGAAGATGTTGCCTTACGTGAATTAACAGTAAGCACCGAAAGCCCTAAAGAGAACCCTAAACCCGCTCCAGAAGTGAGTAGTAAAGGCATACCGTTCATTCGAGACTCTCAAGAACCTGTCACGCTTTCCGACAACGGAGCAAACAGCTATGAACCATTCATTCACAGCGCTCCAACAGTATCAGATATTCGTGCGATGGTATCTCCGGCTACTTCATTTGAAATCACTTTGAATGGTAATGACTCGGATTTGATTGATCATTTAACATATTATATAACTAATCTCCCTGACCATGGAAATCTTACTACTGGCACAAATTCAGCGAGTGTTAGATACACTCCCTTCGAAGGATACTCTGGTCT
>JARBAV010000409.1 GCA_029237515.1 Nitrososphaerales archaeon | reverse complement strand
CTTTGTCCTCAATTCATTAATCCCATCTTTAATCATTTGATCAAGCTCCTTATTTTCCTCTATGAAAGTCAATCTCGTAGCGTGAGTCTTCAATACCGACCTTACAGGATCGACTAATACCAATACGCTAACGACTTCTTTCAAATCCATGTCCGGAATCCTTTCTAGAACGGCAGTTAAGATGGGATACTTTGACCTCAACTCATTAGTCTGTTCCTTAACCTTCTCGTGACTGGCATCTTTGTCTGAAATACTCATTAGCTTAAGACTCCAATTGCAGTAATTAAACATTCTTAGAACATCAGGTAACTCTGCTTCACAATATGAATATCACTGATAACAATACTATATGTTAAGATTCAAGGATCAGCTAGGCTAACCTGGCCTATCCTACCCCCCCCATTCTGAGACTAACTTTGGTAACAGTGAAAACAGTTGGAGTCACTTGGAACTATATGGAGTAGTTGGAAACGGACAAAAAACATACGGAACATATTGGAAACAGCAAGTATAAGGCATTGGCATCCACTATATTTATTTATAGATGATGCGATGCAGATGACGGGATTGGGATTAAAAATGGAGGAGCTTGAAAAATTAGTTATTGGCCTCTACTATAATCAGAACGAGACATTTCGAGATGTACAGAAAATAATTCGGCAATCTCCTGGCGATATAAGGTTAAATTTAGACAAAGCCAACCCTCACTCCAAATCTAATAACCCCAAACAGACCTAATCTTCACAGGCCTTTCAGATGTTTGAAGAAGGGAGCCTTCCAATCCAGGTTGCTAATACCCTAGGCCTAAGAGAGAAAGAAATAAGCGAGTTATACAGTGGTGGAATCTCAGTGGTATGTATGAACTACACCAGATCTAATAAGAGTTAGGCAATGATATCTGGTCAATCGCTGAATTAAATAGGAGAAGGAAGGCAGTTATTGTATGTTGTGGCTTTTATGATCCACAGATTACACAAAAAAAAGGTTGATTAATAATATTTCCTATGGCACTACATATTGTGGCTTGAATGAAGGTAAGCAACAGCTCTTGAATATAGAAAGTGAACTGACTTCTGTGATCTTCTTACCTCATATTAGGTATCGTCAAATTCATTTTCTAATTTGACTGATTCCTTTATACTGTCTACTTGAATATCACCACTTCTTGTTATTATCCTAGATAATGATGGTCTAGCCCCTTCGCCTAGTGTAATCGCCTCTTTTCCCCTTCTTAAAAGGGAAAGTGTGATTCCATTTTCTGTAAGTTTTTCTGCAAATTCAGTAGCGGTTCTTAACTTATCAAATAGACTGGCTTGTTCATCTGGGACGCCTAAGTAAGTGGGTTCTAATAGATCCAGTTTTACTATAGTTCCATTAATGGCATCACTTTCGACATGATTACTTCTACCTATTTCAATTTTCAATACGGTTGATTTGCTACTTCTAGTTTTACAGAGCCTGATGTAACTTTCAAAAATTTCAATAGGCTATCCACAATTTGATCGCTTTCAGAAACATGAAGATGTTTTTTACCAAATAATATCATTGGATATCCTTTCCCTAGAGAGTAAATTGTCATAAGAACTAATAGACGTTGCCTTGATCCCTGTGTGCTTCTGTTGGCCAACGGGGTATATTCTTGAATAGTATGCGCAAGCGCAGGATGTACTAGTCTTTGCAGTACATGCAGCTGTATCATTAACGATGAGCACTTTGCAATCATCCCTTCCAATCTAGAGTTTGCTGGGATTCTGAAACCCAGTTTGGAGATCCTGACCGGCGATGCCTGCTGGGTACCATTTGAATTATCCCTCAAATCCAATTTCATCCATATGAGCGCTAGAAGATCATTCAAAATATTCGAGATTTCCACCATAATATATTGATATTAATTAAGCTTCCTTGTCTGCGGGGTATAGTCGTTCAATTCTTAATGATCCTTACTTTACAGACTCAAGTCGAACGTATTAACGGACTACATTTTTGATAACAGACTACTGCTATTTATT
>JARBAV010000043.1 GCA_029237515.1 Nitrososphaerales archaeon | reverse complement strand
GCAATGAGAATACGGGGTTGTAATAGGAGAGCCATGGCTATAACAACGCGTTGCTTCATCCCTCCACTTAACTCGTGAGGATATCTGTTGGCAACGGATTTGTCAAGCCCAACATCCGTAAGCGCCTGATAAATGAATTGTTCATGATCACCTTTGATCTTGTGCTCTTGCATAAGTTCACGCAACTGTTCGGAGATTCTGTAAACAGGATCCAAACTATTCATGGCGCCTTGGAAAACTACTGCAATTTTTTTCCATCTCATATTACGATTAAAATTACTCTCCGAAAAATCGAGAACATTTTTTCCATTAACGTATATTTTTCCCCTTAATATTTTACCAGGAGGATTTATCGAACGTATGATCGCGGCCCCTAAAGTACTCTTACCGGAGGCCGACTCGCCTACGATACCTATCGACTCATTGCTGCTTATTTCAAAAGAAATGTCATCGACCGCTCTAACCCTACCCCGATTGGTAAAGTAGTAAACCTGAAGGTCTTCTACTTTTAATCTAGAATCTTCAGGGTGCGATGATTCGCTTGATGTGGGCATGCCTTTTGACAATTAATAATACGATGGGTCAGTGTCATATGAACCGTACAACCCTCTTTTAACAACTTAGAATCATATAGAGCGATAAATCACGCCCAGTTCCATTAAGCGAGATGACGGCGTAGTATTGCTCTGAAATAAACAAACTGCATCTAGGTTGAGTAATAGGTCCAAGTTCACTGGACGCAAGATTAAAGGATGGCTGGTAAGTAGGAGTCCTTGACAACGCAGTACATAATGCAGTTCACCCTCAAACGGGGCTTATTCAGAGATCACATTGCCAACAGGTTATATTACAGAAATGATAATTAACCAAAGTTTCTGTTGAAAACTCCTATTTGCACGTTTGATGCAAAGACCGGCATCCTTTGTTCGAAGTGTGATGCAAAGCTAACTTCAGGTCAACTAAACCAAGCAGCCGTGTACTCCTCTATCAAACTTGCAAAATTGGCAGAGAAGGACCATGAGATTAGCAAATTTACACTAGTTGGTTCTCATAAAGTTGATGATGATTACATTCTCATCTTGAGAACTTCGGATATTATTACTATAAGAAGTAACCCATCTATCTCCAAGAAATTTGGAGGAGAATTCAATGCTCATATTTGGTTTGTAGAAGCCGAAGGTACTGATAGGAGATTTATGGAAAACTTATTTTACCCTCAACGAATCTTGAATATGAATCTTATTTGGTTGCCTGATGGTAATAAATTAACTAGGGTAATAGTTAGTCAAGGATCGGCAAATAGGTCAAATCTCCCTATTGATGTTGAAAAAATCAGGAAGGTTGCTAGGGCAGTTAAGAATATTGATCTCATAGTAGAGTATGAAACTCAGTCAAATTAATTCAATTTGAGGTTAGCACATGACAGAGAAGCTAAAAATGAATAGATCTCATTTTGCAGACTGTATCACTAATGATCTCGTAGATATGGATATCACTGTAGCGGGATGGATTGAAGATGTTCGAGATATTGGGAAACTAGGATTTGTATCGATGAGAGACTTTACGGGCATGATGCAGATCATTGTAGCTGGAGATCTGTTGAGTCAAATAAGAACGATCCCAAGACAAAGCTGCGTTCTCGTCGAGGGAAAAGTTCAAAGAAGTAAGGCCAAGAATGTTGATTATGAGATTAAAGCGAACAGGATTTCTCTAATAGCAAAAGCCATTCATCCACTCCCAATCGACCCAACAGGACGTGTCGAGTCGTCCACCGACAAAAGAATCGATTCGAGAGCATTGGATCTCAGAGACCCCAAGGTTTCTGCGATATTTAGACTGCGCTCTTCTGCATTGCAAACGATAAGAAATTTTCTAAGGTCCAGACGATTCACTGAAGTAACCACGCCCAAGATAATTGGCACCTCCACCGAAGGCGGGGCGAATTTGTTTCGATGCGATTACTTTGGTAAGAATGCCTATCTGGCACAGAGCCCCCAATTATATAAAGAGCAGTTGACGGTCGGCTTGGAACGTGTATTTGAAATTGGCCCGTATTTTAGGGCAGAAAAATCTCATACTGTAAGGCATTTGGCCGAGTTCACTAGCGTAGACGTTGAAGCAGCCTTTCTTGATTACACTGACGTTATGGGAATTGTCGCGGATCTGGTGAGAAGAGTAATCAGTGATCTGATGCACATTTGCAATGCTGATCTGAAGTTGACTTGGCAGAAGGCCACAGTGCCGAATACCGCGGCGAACCGGAATGAGGACGAAATGATTCGTAGGATGAAGGAATTGTTTGGCATTTCTGATGGATCTTCCTTAGATCCTTTAGAATTGAAAATTGAACAGATAACGTATGAAAGGGCTATTGATGAATTGGGGGGCCAGGGAGAATCTTTGTCCTTTGGCGACGATCTTTCGGATTTGGCGTTACGCAAACTTGGTGGGTTGCATAAAGGGTTCTATTTCATCACAGATTGGCCGATGAGCCTGAAGCCCTTTTACATCCATGAAAAGGAAGAAAATCAGGAACTGTCATGTTCCTTCGATCTTCAGTTTGGCTACCTCGAACTTGTCTCAGGAGGCAGAAGACAGCATAACCCAGATAAGCTGAAGGATAGGATCGTAGAACAGGGCTTAGATCCTTCGGGATTCGAAGATCATTTAAGAGCGTTCCAGTGGGGAATGCCACCACATTCGGGGTGGGGGTTGGGATTTGATCGACTCATGATGGTTCTGACAAACTCTCAGAACGTTCGCGAAGTCGTCTTGTATCCTAGAGACGCTGAAAGGCTTGGCCCTTGAAAGATAGAATGCTGGGCTCATGGTGGATACTAGATACTAGATAGAGGAGGTTTCTAGTCTAATTTGAACTATTTTATCATCAAGAATATAAGCTGCGAAGCTGTGAGACAGAGTCGAATAGATTAGCCAGACTACCGGGTTAAGCTCCATGTATTTTCTGTCCGTTAATGATG
>JARBAV010000408.1 GCA_029237515.1 Nitrososphaerales archaeon | reverse complement strand
TCGCGGAACTGGAGAAACAAGTATTGAAAGTAGAGACAAATATTCAGGATCTAGAGAAACGAATCATAGAATTTAAGAGGTAACAGCCTGAACCTGCAAAAGAAGACCTAGAATTTAAAGCATGATTATGTCTCTCCTTTTTTTATTTTTCTGTATATATCATCCTTTAATTTTTGGTTTGACAGGTGTTATTTCTTGATAGTATACTGTTAAGTTTGGTTGGTTGTCCAGTATATTTAATAGAGATGGTTATTATCCATCATAATTGAAAGATGAGAGAGATGCCTAATCGTAATCGTAATCGTAGAGAAGAAAAAGTAAATCATATTTTACAAGCTTCATTGAAAGTACTTGCTACTAAAGGTTATGAAAATGCTACTATAGCTGATATATCTAATGCTGCTCATGTTAGCAGAGGGATTTTACATTATTATTTCACAGATAAGGAAGATCTAGTAAGTAAGGCATTAGCAAAGAGTTCTAGCAGCCTTATACAATCTTCTTTGGTGGGAATCAAAGGAAATTCTGCAGAAGAAGTAGTAGATGAGATATTGAATAGATACCTAGTGAATTTACAACAACATCCTGAATTTTATGCTTTTCTATTTGAAATGTGGTGTGCCAGTAGGCGCAGTAAAAAGATAAAAAGTGAATTAGAAGGCTGTATTGAGAAAGTAGTAATCTCTATTGAAAAATTGTTAGAGAATATAGGGAATAATAGTAGTATGTTAATGTCTAGTCATGATGAATCTAAAGAGATAGCAAAGGCTTTTCTTGCATTATCTGATGGTATCGCTTTCCATCTTCTGATAAATCATTCCGAGAATTTGAAGAATAAAAAATTTTGGTTGCTGATAAAAAATATGATGTTAGCTGTTTTGAAGAGACGATGATGTAAACCTCAATATACGTTTTGCATCCCTCTTCGACTCAAATTATTGAAGCAGATATATGTACCGAGCTAGCTATTAGGAAGGTAAAGTTCGCACTCACTAAATTTCTCTTATTTCAAGTTTTGTTGTAACTGTATTTTCTAGCTCAACAAAATACTAAAATACTGACTCAAATTGTATATATTTAGTATTATTACCGATTTCAATTTCAAGTGCAATCTACTGTGTAGAATCGCTGGCTTTTGTTGCATTTAAAATTAATTCAGCAATCTCATCTGGATGTGATATAAGTGATGCATGACTAGAGTTTAGTGATAGAATAGTAGCATTCATTCTTTCCGCATAGCTTCGTTGTATATCAGGTGGAATAAGACGATCGCTCTCAGAGATCTGATACCATGATGGAAGCTGCTTCCACGCAGGAGGACCAGATTTTTCCATACCAATTGATTGATTAAAAGGTTTTTGCACCGCAGTCAAGATATTAGTTTCGGCCGGATCAACATCATGAGCAAATAATTCATGGAATTTGTTTGGATTAAAATACAAAAATCCTGCACTATCAAGCTGAGTATTTTCAGTGAATCCTTTCAAATGCTCTTCAGGGAGTTGTTCGAAGAAATCATTACCCGTTTCATCTTCATCAGGAGCAAGGGCGGCAAGATAAACAAGCCCTGTGACGTTGGAATTATTGTAACCCGCATTTGTAATTACTTCTCCACCATACGAATGTCCCACAAGAATTACTGGTCCGCCAATTAGCTCAATTGCACGCTCTACAGTAGCAATGTCGTCTCCCAAAGAATGAAGTGGAAGCTGTACAGCTATAATTCTATGGCCTGCATCAGTTAGAATGGATATCACCTTATTCCATACGGATCCGTCGCTAACTGCTCCATGGACTAAAACTATTCTCGTATCATTTTGTGGTATCGAATCCAATGAGTCGGATGTTATCGAAGTCTCATCCTGCGGGCTAGCAAACCCTGTATAATTAATAGAAGCAAAACTTGTAATAAGCAGAACGCCAAAGCATACTAAGACCACAGATTCTGTCTGTTTGAAGACATCTGTCATATCGTAAATAACTACTACATATTTATAAAGATAGACAGATGAATTGAGGTTTATGAATTACGATGTGTACTTGCAGATCCGGTAGATATTGAGCTCTATGTTATGATGAAAAAGCAGAATATATCATATTACATGTGATTATGAATCCCCATGGGGTACGTGTGTTGAATAAGCTGTGCTCGTTTGCTCAAGTAAAGTTCACTATTTAATTTGACTTTATTTTGAAGAATTTGAACAAAATCAAATTTATCAAGGGAAAGGGGGGAAAGATATTAATGCAATAAATTATAGTCCAGCAGACTGTTACTCCATTCGTCGTACTCTAATTGATGTATTTGATTATTACAGACTGAATAGTACTTAATGTCAGTATCACATATGGTATAACGTACACAGATCATATATTTACTATATGGCGTACTAAAATGGATTCAAGATTCACGCGATTCAAATCTTCATATTTGAGATTAGTTAAATAGAATCTAAAATTGGACATCAATTTTTATCAAGTACAAAAAATAAAACAACGTTGCAGATATCTTTAGATTTCAAATGCTGGTATTATTGCTAAATCGTTAAATGTATTGTTAAACGTTAAATATTTAAATAGCTTTATATGTAAAAATGATGTCGTTTTAGTGGGATAGTGAAATAACTGGTGGCCGTGGCAGAAGACCCAGAGGAAGGAGGCTATATTGTCAAGTCAAATACAAACCAGAACCGAACATATAATGTCTATTTTAGCATTAGAAAGCAACGATATCTTTGTACATGTAAATGGTTTGCGATTAAGCAAACGGAATGTTCACATATTAGAAAGGTAAAAGAAAGAATTACCCAATAATATCTGTTCTCTAGAGTTTAGAATTTGAAATTTAAAACTTTTAAAGATAAATCTTGATGCAATAAATTAATCCGTAATAATAAGCGTGAGTGTGAGAGTATTATTAATGATTATTATTATTATATTAACAGTAAATTCAAGTTTAGTAGCACTATTGTTCCGGCACAAACACCGAAGATAACGCCGAATCCGAAACTTCCATCATAACCCATTTTTTAGGATGATATATTTTATCATAATTGGCTTTTGATTTAACTATGTATTGATGCTTGATATTTGTGCTTTAATGACAAGATCGTAGTCATACTCAAAGTTATTAGTTCTCGTAGATTACGTTCTTAACTGGGTCTACATGATCTAATTGAAGATGATCCAAACGGCTGGATATGCAGCTCATCAAGCAAAAGCACCACTTCGTCAATTCTCATTTGAAAGAAGAGATCCACGTAATCATGATATTGTAATTGACATTCAGTATTGTGGGATCTGTCATACAGATGTACACCAAGTAAATGATGAATGGGGAGGATCAACATTTCCTATGGTTCCAGGACACGAAATAGTAGGTATAGTGACGAAAGTGGGTGCAAACGTATCACGCTATAAATTGGGTGACAGAGTGGGCGTAGGTTGTTTAGTTGATTCCTGTCGTAAGTGCAGTCCTTGTATGAAAGGTTTGGAACAATATTGTATAGAAGGACCAACCATGACTTATAACGGAATTGAAAGAGATGGGCGAACTCGAACTCAGGGAGGCTATTCGAATAAAATTGTAGTTGACGAAAACTTTGTGCTTCATATACCTGATAATCTTCCATTAGATAGTGCAGCACCACTTCTCTGCGCAGGTATTACCATGTATTCTCCTCTTCTACATTGGAAAGCAGGTCCTGGAAAAAAAGTTGACATCGTAGGTCTGGGTGGATTAGGTCACATGGGAGTCAAGATCGCACATGCATTAGGCGCAGAAGTCAGTGTGCTAAGTCACTCTACAAGAAAACAAAATGAAGCCAAGAGAATGGGTGCAGATAAATTTTATGTTGCATCTATTTCATCTCCAACTGGTCAAGATAACTTTGAGGAACTCGAAGGATATTTCGATATAATCCTTAATACACTTTCAGTAGAGATTGACTGGAATCGTTATCTTAATTTGCTAGCCCTCGACGGTACTATGATCGTAGTTGGACATCCAGAGAAAGAAACACCACTTAGTGCCTCCTCACTTATCAATGCCCGTCGTAGTCTTGCAGGTTCTGGTATAGGTGGAATAAAAGAGGCTCAGCGGATGCTTGATTTTTGTAGTAAATATAATATTTCCAGCGACATCGAACTTATTCCAATTCATGGAGTGAATGAGGCTTATCCTCGGGTTGTTAATAGCGATATTTGATATCGGTTTGTGGTTGATACCAAATCACTTGGTTGATAATGTTAACTCATGCACAGAATCACTTCAGTTATCTACAATAACAGGGTGTTTGTTAGGTGAAATATGATGAGCAGTTTCCCGCCAAGATGTTATTATTGTGATAGTAAAGACTTTGGATCGGTTGATGGATATGAGCGTCACATTGTAACTAGGCATCCAAACTTACCTGGTTATCCCGGACCTGCAGATATCAAGTTTTATGGCTTAGAAAGACAAGACATGTCATGGGAAAAAGAAATAAAAGCGGATTTTGAATGGAAATAGCTTACTCTTTCAGGGTTTTGTTATTTATTAGTCCTATCATGCATCACTGATAAACTTTAGAATATATTAGAAGTATGAATAAAAATAAATAAAAACTATTATAGTTATAATAAGAGATAATAAGCCGATTTGGTTAGAGCTCTAAAGAAACGATCAACCGCATCAAAGAGGTATCGCAAAAGTCAATGCTAAGGGATACTATGTTACTACTAAAAAATTGTTATTAACCAGTTTTATCTTCAATAATATCCTGTATTATTTTGATCAAGGATCTAAGCCTTACACTATTT
>JARBAV010000407.1 GCA_029237515.1 Nitrososphaerales archaeon | reverse complement strand
CATTATTGATACCGTGCTGACTGATCTTCTAATCAGATTGGAAAAATTGCATGGAAATGATGCCTGTCGGTACCCATACCCTATCCGTGAGAAATTGAAGGAAGAGGGATACCAAAGTAGTTTGGAAAAGGTATTCAAACTTTCAGGAGCTCGTGGTAAAGTGGTATTGGACGACTTAGAAGCCCTTGCCTAAAAGTTTAATCAGTGTCTGTAAAATATTATAGAACTGATTAATATCTGGAAACGATTCGTGAGTCAAAATATACCAAAACAGTATGAATAGAAAGTATGGCTGGTTTGCCTTGTTGTGAGTCCAATATCGCGTCCTAGTATGAAGTATCCCTTCTTAGGGGTCATAGTTTGGATGATTATATAAGGATTTGTGGAGCTAAGCCCCATTCCACAAATGTGGAATTACACTTTGCCATCGATCCCAAAATACAGCCGTTATGGTATTAATCTGGTTCCAGCATTTGTTCTACAATTCACAAAATAGAAGTTTCTCATTTGTGAACTGTAAAAATGACACTCGCAAAGTAACAGTCAGGCTGACTCATAAAAGATATGCGTAATTGAATTAATCAAAGACGCTAATCTTGAAAAAAAATGAAGTACGACGCTTCAATTGTAAAGAACATTTGGGAGCATATAATGTAGTTTGATGTTATTCTATCTACACTGTATCTTGAAACCGAGCGTATTGGATATTTCAGCAAATATCACAGCGTTCCAATCACCGATGTTATTAGAGGGTGGATAGATAAAAAGGATCAAGATGACGTGGGTTCGGTGGGATGCCCACCTAATCTGACTCGTTTTCCCCACCTATGAAGAGTAATCGCCAGGCTATAGATAACTGAAACTTTACTATATAGTTCAGAACCCAAGGTATTTAGTCGCTATGTAGGTAACAAAGTAATCCGGGTTATAGCCTTCATTAAAGGTATTTTTAAGAAGCACTTTAGGGGCATAAACAGATCCATGCTGGTGTATTTTTGTTCTTAACCATTTTCTGATAGGCTTGAAATTACCCTTCTTGATATCTTCCTCGTAGCCCTCTAGCTCTTTGCGCATCTTTGAAGCAATGATCGCTGAAACTAAGTTTCCCAAAGTGTAAGTTGGGAAATAGCCAAAGAGGCCACTGCTCCAATGTGTATCTTGAAGCACTCCTTGTGAATCTTTAGTTGGTCTCACGCCAAGCAGCTGCTCCATTCTATCGTTCCAAAATTCAGGAATCTCAGAGACGCTGAGCTCATCTCCAAATATTTTTTTCTCTATCTCATATCTTATTGCTATATGGAGATTGTAAGTAACTTCGTCGGCGTCAACCCGTACATAATCAGCCTTGACATTGTTGAAATAAAGGTACAATTCGTCAGCTGTTGCTTGGCTTGCGAAACTTACTTGCCTTCTAATCAAAGGAGCTATCAATTGAACAAAAGGCAGGCTTCTGCCCACAATATTCTCCCAATACCTTGACTGAGATTCATGGAGCGCAAGCGAAGATCCGCCATCAATAGGAGTAAAAGACAATGACTGATCGCATTGCAGATTGTACAAGGCATGACCGGCTTCATGAATGGTACTAAATATCGACTTTTTGAAATCAGTCCCCTCATACCGAGTAGTTATTCTGACGTCGTTAAGGCCCATAGTCTCAGTGAAAGGATGAGTAGATACGTCCATTCTGAAAAGTTTCATATCGTATTGCATGAGAGTCAAAATATCATGATTGAGCTCATCAATTTTTTGGATATCATATTTTGATTCTCCAAGTTTGCCCTCTTCGCAAAATGGGCTGCCTGAATCTACGAGTTTTTTCAGAATATTCTGAATACGTGGAGTCAATGCGCCGAATACTCTATCCAAATCATCTACGGTAAGCTCTTCTTCGAAGGTATCCAAAAGCGCATCATATGGATGCTTATCATAGCCTATCTTCTCAGCGATCTGCTTCTTTATTTCTATCATTTTCTTTAGGTGGGGTTCATACATCTTGAAAGTAGATTTTTCTCTCGCTTCCCTCCATGACATGTTTCCCCTTATTCTTTCAAGCGATTCTGCTTCAATTAACTCCTTGGGTATCTTGATCTGCTTGGTTATTTCCCTGTCGAGTACGCGTACGATACCTTTCTCTAAGTCGCCAAGGCTCTCCAGTTTCTTCGCTAACGCGACAAGACCTATAAAATCTTTTTTTAGCAGAAGATCCTTATGCAGCATGTGGAGTTGAGAATCGGCTACCCCTCTTTCTTCCGTGCCTTCCTTGGGCATATATGTCTCAAAGTCCCAACCCATTAGAGAAATGGCATGTTTTAGCGACCACATTGGTCTGTAAGCATCGAGGATCTGATTCATGACAGGGTTTTCGCATCTCATTTTGTCATACCTTTCATGAAATCAATCACATCGGTCAATTAATCATTACTAGCCATGATTGCATCTTTGAAAAACCAGAGTAATTGTGTTAATTGTGTCATATAGTTTCAAATTCCATGGCCTACCTTTCTTAACCCCCATCCTATAGGTAGAATTTACAATAAATCGATTACCATTCGGTGGTATGAAATACACCGGAGTAGGTAGTCCAAGTGTTTTAGTGAATTAGGTAAGCTCCAATATGCTAGTGTATATAATCTAGGGTTAGCGGGTTCGGTGGGATTCGGACCCACGACATTTTAACCCAATTAATACTGACTGGTTAAGAGCCAGACGCTCTACCTGGCTGAGCTACGAACCCATCAGGTGGAACTTCAATATACGCAGATATTTAAATCTAATATAGAAGGATCAAATTCATCACATTCGATAAAATAGAAGGATAAGCCTCGGTCCACGCGAATTTTCCTCGAAAAATCGAGATATTCCGAATTACTGATTACGCTGGTAGATTGGTTGTTATTTGGTTCTGATCTCGTTCCTTTAGCACCGTGACTATAGCGTCTGAAACTGAACAATGGAGCCTCTCTTTCTCTTTTAATACACGTCTATAAGCATCAAGGGTAATATAGACTGGTATAGAACCCGTACCTTCTAACAATGCCTTTACCCTATACAGACCATTTTCCATACCTCGGTCGGCAGTTTTCTTTAATTTGACTTTATCCATTAAACCTCCGAGAGGGCCTAAAGGCATATCATAGTCAACCCGCATGCTAATCTTGGTAGTGCTGCTATTAATTTCCTCAAATTCAACTACTATTTCCCACCTCTTGAATGGTCCATCAATCATCTTAGCTACGATTCGGCGGTGCGGTACGTAGTCTATTGTTTCACAATCCCACTCCAGCTTCTTGCCATCAAAATCCCCGCTTATTCTAAATATAGTTCCAACACCAAACCCGTTTTTAACCTCCAAAGGGATAATATTCAATCCCATATTCTCCGGGAATTGATCAGCCATGTGTTCAGGTCTCGCGAAATATGTGAAAACCTCGCTCAGGGGAGCCTTAATTTCCATCGATTTGCTAATCGTAGTCATATTCTTATGCCTAAAAATCTCGATCACAGAATTTAAAGGTTTCTTGGCTAAAGTGTCTTATATCTAGCAAGAGACATCCTCCTTAATCATCCAAGCTTTGTCCAATACCATTGCAGCTTTATAAAGAAACAATTTTAGGATACAAGACAATGATATATTTAACATTTAGATCAACAACTGCGGTTACTGCAGTAACTGTAAAAACGACTTCAGGCAATCCAACAGACATGATTCAATACAACTCCTCCAGAAGTGAATGTAATTGAAAATGAAGAAAGAAGGATACCGTTGTTCAAGGTGCAGCCAAACATGTTCTCGACGTTGGAACTTAATGATATACATCGATAGAAGGCATCCGGAAATAGGTAGGGCAGCAAATCCAATTAGACAGCTACGTTATTCAGCAAACATTCTAAATCATAAAAATAATAGCACGATTCATGACGCGTCTAATGTTGCTACGCCCATTCATAACATCATGGCAGACAGGTTGCTGAGGCAGTATGAAGAAGACAGGCGAGATGAGCTGATTGCCAAACGTCAAGAAAGAGAAAGAATTCACTCGCGTGAGCTAATCGACGACTATTATACAATTTTGAAAGTCAATGATATCGAGAAACAAAAGAGAATGGGGGGAACTTTTGGGTCTGGTGCAAAGAACGAAATATTTAACCTCTGGATAGCGGGCGTTATAACTCCAGTAATGACTATCGACGGGGGGAATCATTTGGATAAGGAATGAACTAAGAAACAGGGAAAATAATTCGAAATCTTTAGCTGCTAATCAGAATAATTTAGATAATCGTCAATATCAGGATTTATTAACGGTACTTGTAGCACAAGCTGAATTTTATTATAATATCATCAAATTTTTGGAAGAGGGGAAATGCAATCCTAATGTGAGAGACGAGGAGCTCATGCAGATGGTTTTTGGTGCAGTCAAGGGCTCTCAAGGATACATTTCTAAAGTAGAACAATCGAGAATAGTAGACAAACCAAAAGTTGATTCCAGGTTATTATCAAGGGTGAAAGAAGTGGAAGACGATCGCTCCAATAGGCAAGAAGTAAAGATGTCACGGAAACAATTTGGGGATGATTTCGTCAATTTGTCTCATTCAAATTTCGAAATGTCTTCAAGTATGACACCACCGACATCACCACCACCCATTGATATGGCATTGTTTAGCAACAAAAGTACTTCGTCCCTTATGTTATCTAGAGAACCTCAACCCTTGGGAAGGTTAATTGGATATGATGAGAAAAGGCGATGGCATCTAGATCAATGCTATAACAGAAAGAGACCACAGGAGCACTTTTGTTCCAGTCAAGACCATAGAGATCAAGACCCCGCCATTGATGAAATAATGAAAGAAGATCAGCGATTTATCGAGGACCTTGTAAAAGTGCAGATAAGGGCAATACAAGAAGAACAGATTTAAGAAAAGGAAGGCTGATTAGTAGGTTACCTTGGTGATTAACCCGATGGTTTAGGTCATAGTGAAAGTATAGATCACGATCTACAATGAATCGATTATTGCGCTGTCTACTATGGTCCTATGAAAACCAGGATATGACTCCAAAGAGCTCTTGAAAGCTGGCGAACTATCTGAGATTCAGGCTAGCCTATTTTTTACCTTCCTTATTATGTCCTTTGATATCTCTATTAGACACTCAAGATTCATCATATCCGTATTCAATGAGAAATCAAATACAGAAAGATCCTTCCCGAATTGAAATCCATATAGTTCCTCATAAATCTGCCTGTTCTTGAGATCTCTTTCCCTAACGATTTCTTTAGCCGCAGCAATACTTATGTTGTCCCTTTTGGCCATTCGGATAGCTCTGTTCTTGGGGGATCCTTGAAGCCATAATTTGATACATTTATCATCTATTAACCATGGAAGAGTATAACTTGTGACCACAGCATTACCCTTTCTAATAATCTCCTTCAACATATTATCCACTTCTCTATCAGAAGTAGGATCGTTCCTCCTTTTCTCCATAAATTGTCTTCCCTCATTACTGTCCCACCAATCAGGACCAGATGTTCGATATCCCATGTTAGTAGCGATCTGCTTAAGGATATCGCCGCCATTGTAAATTTTCAGTCCGAATTCCTTGGCTAGCTCCGCTCCAACAGTAGTTTTGCCAACGGCAGGCCAACCTGACACAATTATTGAGAATGTTTTTTCCTTGTTATGACGGTCATCAGGTGCTGCCCCGCTATCATGAATATTCTTATCATGGATGGATTCTTTGGATGTTTGGTTTCTTAAGTTCAATTTCCGGTTAGGCTAGGCATAGACGTTTTGGTTACTTTAGAAATTATGCCGCTAAATGCAAAGGATGTAATCAGAAACCAGCCCCATAGAAAAATCTCCCCAGGAATAGAGCAAGCACCCTTTGGTTGGCCATCAGTGTCGACTTGCTGATCCTTCTGAACGTTTTCTTGGCTACAGGTTATCCAAGGAATTTGGATAGGAGAAAGACCAGCAGTAGCACCAAATATGGCTGGAAAGACGAGTATCCAGACCAACAGTGAGGGCATCATATAAATGAGCATGGGCCGCATTTGCTGCTGCTGCATCTCCATTGTCATTTTGTTTACTGAAGCTTGCTTCTTTTTTAGCTCCTCAACTCTAACTTTATCGCGTTTCCTGATAGCATCTGTATACTGCTTTCGCCATTCGTTGGTTTCTTTCATAACCCTATTCATCTTGTCAATGTCCGTTGTACGTTTCCTAAGTAGAGCCATGGCAAAGTTCATCCCTATAGCAATTAGTGCTGCCACAATTAGAGCTGATACCATATCAGGAAAGACTGGATTTTTTGTATAGTGAGGAGTTAGACCTGGCAACTGCATGATAAGGGAGTCAATAATGCCTTGAGGTATCAAATTCTCTCACCTTTCATTGACAAAAGTTCTACGACTTCACTGACAGCATCTTGTAGCTTATCCCTGCGGTTGAAAATTATCCTAAAAGGAGAGCCAGTCAACACAGATGACGTTGCTATCATGCTGACTGCAATCTCTAAATCATTCTTGATTCCATCTATGGAAATTAGATCTCTATTTCGTGTATTGTCTTGCATCCTTCGTGCAAATATTTCTTCAGGATCTGCTGAAATCATGACCAAGTGTGTAGGAGATAATATATCCAAAAGATTTTGTGGTATACCTGGATATCTTCCTTCTCTAGTATTGATGAAAAGATGAGTATCGATTATAAGATTGACACCCTGTACGGTACTGATTCTCTTGGCTGCCATTTCCTGAAGTTGACGCTGAGCAGTAACTGATAGTTTCCGCATCTCATCCCTGTCTCCAATACTCATTTTCTTCGCCTCTTCTAACATTAGAGAACCAAATACCAGCACCTGTGTTTTCGACCCTAATTGGTTCAATCGTTCAGCAGCTTGAGTGATGACAGTCGTTTTACCTACTCCTGGCACACCAACTACAACCACTCGAGCATTGCTATGAATGTTATTTCCTGCCAAGTAAGGCCGCCAATTTTGGCATGTGAACATCAACTTGTTCACGGACAAGCAAATTGTAATAGTTTACCAGGATATCAACCATCAACAGGATCCCTATTCCTGTACCGAAAACGTTTAGCACATCAGAAATCGATGCTAGCAGGCCGATAGTTACTCCGCCTATTATAGTTACCGAAGGGATATATCGGTTCAGCAAGGCTTCAATTGAGCCCTCAGAACGCCTAAATCCTGGTACTTGTACGTCTGCGTCAAGCAAGTTTTTAGCGGCAGCTTTAGGAGAGAGTCCACCAAGTTCGACCCATAATTTCGCAAAAATTGTTACAATGGTTGTGAGGAATAAGACATAAGCTACAGCTCGTAGAGGGTCTTGTGCAGCCGCTTCAAAGCTTCTTGGAGGAGTAGTATAATACAGCAATCCACCAGTGGGGCTTTGTGGATTTTCGGGATCATACTGCGCTATATAGTTGAAAGCAGGGTTAGAATTCTGGGGATTATAATTTGCCCACATCATT
>JARBAV010000406.1 GCA_029237515.1 Nitrososphaerales archaeon | reverse complement strand
CAACTATAAAATTGCGGGCTACGATATTTCGAAGTCCCAAAATTATATGATATCAGTGATAAGCTATTAGTCTGAGCGATTTCCAATTCTTCAATCTATCTATACGCTAAGTTCATTCTAGATAGTATACGATATTATTTCTTGTGGCGTTCTGTGTTATTTACGAACCAAAATAAAGTCCATATACCAAAAAATTGAGGGCTCAAGATTCTAGAAAAATTAGAAGACCATAATTTCATAAATGTACATGTGTCCTGACGGGTGACAATGGTTGTCTTATTTACAGTGTATATCCTCATGATATTAGGTAGGACCAAACCTGACACCATTGTTATCTGTATTTTTCAAACCTGTATTTTTGGTGAATGTAACTGAATCAATCATATTTTCAATGGTTGGTCGGTAGATATCTCCCATATTGAGAAGCTTCTGAACCATATGAGAGTGTATACAGTTGACCATCTCTTATAGTAATGACCTGCATTGTCTTAAATTTAAGAGGAAAATTAGGATCTTTATTGGTATTGGTTTATACTAGTCATTGCATGTCCATGAACTACGAGTTCGATATATTGGCGCGAATCATTTTCTTCTCAAGAAACTTTTGGCTACATATCTTATGTTAATTAATTCAGATTTTTTTTAATAATTAATCAGGTGCAGAATGCTGCCGCCGCTATCTATAGCTAACTTAATTTAAACTGACTATGTTAGTGTGTTAGGTGTTACCCTTCATGCTGCGGATTCTCAAACTGAGACTTAATTAGAAAAGTTCTGATTTGTCATACAGATCATTTAGGCGAAGATCAAGAAAAAAGTATTGGGGCTTTTTTAATTTTAATCGTCAAATGATTGAGCTGCTGCTGTTGCTACTCGGTTATCATCGCCCTGAATTTGAGATGCAGTATTTTGACATCCAACATTCATTGGCATGTAACCATTGCCACAGGCATTTACTTGTGTGACTACTTGACTTTTTCCGTATTTCTTCTTCCCATCTGCAAAAGCATCGTCTGTTGCAAGCGCCGTTGCACCAATTAGCATTACCGACATTGCTGCTACTATGAACATGTATTTAGTATTCAAACTAGTAAAAGAAAAGAAAGTTATGTTTATTTACATTAAGCAAGTTTGGGCTCCGTCATAAATCTGATATATTTTCTATTACATATAACAAATTGCCGATAACCAAGACAACATCAGATGATACCACTTTTAGTCGTTAGATAGTTGTGCCTGCTGTGGTAAAGAATCGTGAATGGCAGTTGCAGGCACTGCAACTATCTAGCACGACAGCATGAATACCAGACAAATATACAAAATCAATAGTTAATACGCCATTAGATTCATCAAAGCAACAAAATATTGTATATGTTTGTAGTATAAAAAATCAATAATCAAATCAATGCGGAGATGAAACTGATAGATATGTATCTAATAAATCATATAATCTGATGCAAATAAAAAAAGAGAGTTAAGTTACCGTTTTGCTTTTTCTTACCAGTCTTTGTCTTTGTCGTGATGGCCGTCTTTCTTGTCTTTGTGATCTTCTCCACTACTTTGGACGCCGTCTAGTGCTACTGCGTTCTTTTCACCCTGAACTTGTGAACCGGTGTTTTGGCAGAAGACATACATTGGTAGTTTATCATTTCCACATGCGTTGGCTTGTGAGGTTGCCTGATTCTTTCCATATTTCTTCTTCCCTGCGAATGCGTCATCTGTTGCTAGTGCTGTTGCTCCAATGAGCATGACTGCCATTGCAGCTACTACGACTATATATTTTGAATTCATTTGGCAGCTTAACGAAAGTTGTGTTTATTTACATTGAGCAAAATCGGGCTCTCATTTAAATCTGATATTTTTTCTATTAGAACTATCTCATAGTCCAGCGTTCTTCATCTGACCACGTTCGTCTGAATTGTGCGGCACTCTTGCTAAGATCATTCCACCAACGAATCAGACCATTACAATTATTGCATCGAAGCTCAATTTGACTCCCAATTATTGCAAATTCTAGAGAATGAAGATCTGCTATCGTGTGACCACAAGTACATTCTTTAACCTGTTTCATACAACTATAATCAACTTACAAGATAATACTGAATACGATCCTTCGGGCTAGAGTAAAAATATTGAAATTAGTACTAGTTATTTAGCCAACTTGGTTTATACAAGACTTTCAAAGTTCATCTACTCGTGAGTATTCCACACAAGAATTATTGCATTAAGCATTGACATTCTACTATCAACTTGGAAGTATTAATAGAAGGATTGAATCTTTGGAAGCCACATAATGTATTGCTTTTATTATGTTAACACCATTAACTAAAAAATGAACTTTCGTAAATATTGTCAAGCCTAGAACGCTGACATCTAATAAATTTGTAGTTATGATATCATACCACACTGATTAGATGTTGAACATATTACTTGTCTTGACTGACAATAAAAGTGACAAAATGATTTCCCTAGCGGGACTCTCAGTATCTGTCTTGATTGTCAGTCGGAGTGCCTAAAATGAAACAACGAACTATATCCGTACGTAATGACATTATCCTGTTGTTTGGGACCTATTAATAATCACTCATTAAAACTGAAATATCAAGATGCCCACACATAACTATGGTAGAAATCGTAGAAATGGACAAAAGAATAACTCTTGAAAAACAGCTGGATGAAGATGTTGGACCAATTGTCGTGATGAATAAATTTAATGTAGATCCGCAAGAAGTTGATGAGTTTCTACAAGTGTTCGCCAAGACTACAGAAACATTCAAACGGCAACCTGGATTCATTTCCGCCCAGCTGCATCGGGGTATTGCTGGGAGCACCACATTCGTTAATTATGTCATTTGGGAATCTGCAGCACATTTTAAACAAGCATTTGATAGACCCGAGTTTAGATCAAATATGGCTAAAGTATTGCCCAATACTGTGATGTCTCCACACTTATTCAAGAAAGTAGCAGTGTCAGGGATTTGCGTAGACTAAAGCACTATATCGATGGTTTTACGTATCAATTGTCTACGATGACTAATACATTTGTTTTATCGCGCTTATCTATAATAATACTAACTACTTATTTTTGGTAGATCGAAGCCAATAGTACTTTGATGGTATGAGATAATAAATGGGGATAACGACTATGGGAAATGTTATAGTCGGATGACGACGTGTGACTGTTTTAGAGATCACATTCCGTGTAGATAGTGACTACATCCAGAAATGAACTACGAAGACTATATCGGATTTAATTTAGATGCTACAACGGCAGATAGACTACACATAAAACGTGTTGAATCGGGTATATATTTGATTTACTGTGTCTGATCGCTGACTCTTGTTGCATTAATGATTAGATCAGCTATCTCATTTGGATGTGATATAAGTGACGCGTGACTGGAGCTTAGTGATAGAATAGAAGCACCGGCACATACCAGGATTTAATACAAGGTAAACATCCCAATGGGTGGAATCTCGATCGGGCCTCATTTTTACTTGAGACAAATATGCCTGGGATATTTGCCGCTGGAGATGTACGTCATGGCTCCACAAAAAGAGTGGCGACAAGTGTTGGAGAGGGATCACTTGCTATTCAGTTAATACATCAATATCTAAAGAGTGTCTAATAGATAATGACAACATCTTCACGAACAGTACATATAAAAATACTGATAGCAGAAGGAAGATGGGAAGAATATGACGGTTAGTTTGAAGAGTGGCAATGTCACTCTAGATCGAGAGGCTGCATTTCATCAAATACGGCTGTTTTCCGGACTTTCAGATAAAGAGCTAAATTCACTAGAAAAAGGAAAAGAGGTATGGTATGAAAAGGGAGACAAAATAATTGCTGAAGGTCAGAACGATGCATTCTATGTAGTACTTAAGGGAAAGGTACAGGTCATT
>JARBAV010000405.1 GCA_029237515.1 Nitrososphaerales archaeon | reverse complement strand
TGAGTATGAGGATCCCGGTATTTGAAGAAACGTTACCAATCATACCATTGACGCTAGGCAGGGCAGAAAACGATTTTCCATAACTAGGGCAACCACCCTCGTTGCATTTGGCTGACAGCAGTGAGGCATTTGGAGATGTATCATTATCATAAAATCTTACAAGTGCAGGTTTAAGCGCACTTTCAATACTAATTAAGTCATCATTCGTGTTGTTTTTTTGTTCAGGCAATGTACCGGTGCGCACTACTCACCGTTTTGCCTTAGAGCGATGATAGAAACGCAAATAAACAACATAAAAGTCGCTTGCCAGCGGATAAGAATACGGCTGTCGGTATAAAGCCATTGGAAGGAATTCAAAACTAAGCATAGCGAACCTTATATGGACTCATTCTATATAGAATTGTACCCTGACGAAGAATCCTCGTACTAAGTCATATCCTCCGGTTCAGGGCAGGAGCTCTGAGGTACTTTACGGAGTAGACAAGGCTGTCGGAAGAGGATTATATTTTATGTCGAATGTAAAGGAAAGGATGGATGTTTTTTTTGACAAGCACGCCCCCTCAATAGTGATTAATGTTAAGGAGTATAGAACTGGGTATAAAGAAATCAGAAGTAGAGGAGGAAGAATTAGAGCATTCACGGAGATAACAAAAGACAATGCCAGGTATTGCAGAGAATTATTGAATTTTGTTGACGAACTAAGACATGTAGATGGCGTAAAAGGAGGCATGGCCGTTAGCGAATCCGAATACATGGCTACAATACTCCATAAAGAGAATGAACCACCTATCCAGGCAATATACAGCAATGCTAAAGAAGTAGTTGAACAAGGACAGTATATTTTTGACACATTATGGAATAACGGCACGCCAGCTTTGCAGAAGCTAAAGGAGATTGAAGAGGGAAAACTAGAAACATTTAGTACAACAAGAATAATTGAAGACGCCGACGATATAGTCAAAGAGCTTTGTAGAGCGACAGCCGAATCCAACATCCTTTCTACATGCCTTTCAGCAGGTGGGTTACTCTACAGTTTCAATAATTTCTTTGAGTTAGAGAAAGAATTGGTAAAAAGAGAAAGGAAAGGACTCCATGGAGGAGTTAGATATGTGACCAATATTGACAGCAGGAAAAGTGCAGAGCTGGCCAGATTAATGCTCAATGAAGGGATAAGAATAAGACATGCCAATAATCTGCCTCCTATGAGCTTTGGAGTATCTCATAAAGAGATAGCGGCTACATTTGAAAACATGGAAGAAGGAAGTAAATTTCAGAATCTCATAATAAGTACGGAATCGGCCTATATCAAGCACTTTGCATCCATATTTGACGAGTTATGGAGAAATAGTATAGATGCCGATCAGAGGATTAAAGACATAGAAGAGGGTGTTATAGTTGCACCTGACATCGAAATAATTCGAAACCCTACCGAAGCAGTAGATCGTATACAAAGTCTGGTTGCCAGTGCTAAATCCGACATAGTGGGAATTTTTCCAACACTCAATGCTTTTCGAAGACAATTGCGAATGGGCACTGCAAGTATAATATCTAACCTGGTTATAGATAAAAACGTCCGAATCAGAATACTAGTTCCAGGAAATGAAGATCAGTTTAACGAAATTCTACGAAGTGATCCGAAAGCAAATAAACTTCTCGCACTGTTAGATGAAGAAAAAAACTACCCAGAAGTCTGCGCATCAAATAGCAGTAATATTCATTCTAATAACGATAAGATGATTTCCCCAAAGAAGCTCGAAATTAAGTGTATTGACCTAGGTTCAGAATCGACACTTGGTATAGTTGTAGTTGACCGGAAAGAATCATTTATCATCGAAACAAAAGAAGATACCAAAGATAATTCATATGAAGCAGCCGGATTAGGTGCATATTCGAATAGCAAACATATGGCATCATCGTACATTTCAATATTTGAATTTCTTTGGAAAGAAATCGAGTTATTAAACAAGATCAAGCTCCATGATAAGATGCAGAACGAATTTATTAACATAGCAGCTCACGAATTGCGCACACCTATTCAACCCATCTTGAGTATGTCTCAAATTCTACGTAAGAAATACGAAGGCACAAAAGAACAAATCGATCCGGTACTAATCATTACCAGAAATGCACACCGACTGAAACAGCTTACAGATAACATACTGGATGTGTCGAGAATTGAAGGCAAACACTTCAAATTATTGCACGAGCAGATTGATCTAGTCTCCATTCTGGAGTCTGTTATACGTGATTTCTCCAGTGTATCCAACAAAAAAATACAGCGACGACAACGACGAAAACATGAAAATCATAAATCCCACATTTCGTTTTTGTGTAAATATCACAGAGCTACTGCCTACGGTGATGAAGCAAGACTCGAGCAAGTTGTCAATAACCTTCTGACCAATGCTTTAAACTTTGCAAAAAATAGATCTATTATCGCTTCTCTGCATAAAGACAATTCAAGCAATGAATGGATTGTTTCTATAAAGGATACTGGCCAAGGCATCGATCCCAATATCTTCCCTAGAATATTTACCAAGTTTGTAACTAATTCACAGGATGGGATAGGTCTAGGCCTGTATGTTTCCAAAAATATTATTGAGGCTCACGGAGGGAGGATTTGGGCCGAAAACAACAAAGGATGTAATGGAGCCACATTCAGTTTTGCTCTACCTGTCGCAGCCTGTTGATTCTTCTCTTAATCCTAGGCCGGCAGAATGATGGGGATCCGGTTTCTAACAAGACATTTGATTTTTTATCACATATAATAAAGTTGTTGCTAAAAAAAGGATATAATGATGGCTTAGTTAACGCGTTTAGTCCTATGCCTTCAGAGCAAATGTGAGCAGGTAGTCCTGCCTCACTAAATTCTCATGAATGTAAGGTGCAATGGCTCGTATAAAGTCATGTTCTAGTGCTTCGACCTTAGTAGTACCCTGTCCGCCAAGTGCTTGGATAGCACGTATCAGGGGCCCATACTTAGTACTAAACAATTGCCAAAAATGGTTTGGGCTCAATACAGGAAAGTACACGGCACCTCGCTCAAAGCGAACGTCCTCGACGCTGCTGCCGAGACGCTCCTGTACTATCTGTGGAACTCCCCATTGCATAGGCGAAGGAGGGCTCTGAGGAGGAGGCGGAACATGCTTTACGATAGCCGCGAAGAATCTTCCTACGTTGTGTTCTGGAGGCCAAGTTGTAAATGCGATGCGGCCCCCTTCCTTTGTGACTCTGATGAGCTCTTTTGCAGCAACCTCTGGACGAGGAGTAAACATATGTCCTAGACTCGAGAGAACAATGTCGAATGAACTATCAGGAAAGGGAAGGTCTTCAGCATCACCTTGTTTCCACTCGATCCCTTCCGTTACACCGGCAAGAGCTGCTTCTTCCTTCGCGCGTGTCAAAAGTTCAGTTGTGATGTCTATCCCAGTTACTTTCGCCCCTGTTCTGCACGCAGTGATGGCAGTAATGCCAGTACCACAAGCTACGTCGAGCACATGCTCCCCACGACTAACAGCCGCAGCACGCACTAAGTGAGCGGACATAGGAGAAAGAAATGTGGCTATGTCGTTATAGGAACCCAAGGCCCAAGTTGCTTTTGCTTTCTCCTTGAGATCAGCGATAGGGTCGGTCAAATCAAATCTTCAAGTACTATTCGACTTACGTTATAAAGTTTACTACGTTATACGGGACGGGATCACCGAAAATTGTCTCAACGATCGGCGTTTGAGAGGATAAAATTCAAAATACTCTGTGAATTTAAAAAATAACAAACCATTACCCGCTAGTTAACATCCGAAGCGAGAACCCGTCAAGTTAACAGAACCCTACTCAGTGAGTAGTATGCAAGGTCTCGCGGTTCACCATAGGCTCTATTTGATTTAATAATATGCAGAGGTTTTTTCTTTTACATTTGAGATATATCTTTTGATTCAAAATTACGTTAGCATTAACAGTATAATGACATTGTTGTCGATTAAAAGAAATATCATGGGTACAACTGTATGGCTGCGTTGATTATATTGCTACTTTTTATAGCTATGCCTGCTACTGTTTATTCAATATATTGTCATTTGCATTGGTAAATAGTATGG
>JARBAV010000404.1 GCA_029237515.1 Nitrososphaerales archaeon | reverse complement strand
TCCTGCTCGATAAAATACGAGTACTACTAGGTCTACGTACTGTCAAGCTCTATTTTAATGACATCGCTTAATTCTTTTGGCAATCTAGGCGTACTGCTCAGCTTTTCAGAAAGAAACCTTTTCCAATCCATGCTTGAGCCCTTAGATGTTTTCTTGACAGATTCATACTCAGCAATAAGGCTGTCGTAAACCTGCTGATGAAGATAACAATAACTTCCTGAAGAGGCCGCTGGTACGATATCGCGACATACCCTACAAGTCTTTTTTGACAAATGAGTATCCGATAATATACCAGTAAAGAAAATATGTGTTCCTAATTTTTTTATTATCCATTACTAAAGTGATAGATGCGGAAGGTAAATTGAGGGATAGATTGAGTAATTGCCGCGACCCATTTTTTTGCTCTCTAAGGTATAGGTTATGGTTCAGCACGCATTCTTACTTGAAATAAAATTTTCCTAATAATCATACCTCAAACCTCTAGTGTCTAAAATTTCAGAAATAGGGAACAACACCAGCTAGAAACTATTATTAGGTTCAAAGTCCTAATACCGTCGGCGAGTAACATGACAAGTAGTGGTAGTAGTAGTGATAAGAATTCTAAATCTGCTGGCCAATGGGCTGATCTATTGGCTGACTTGTTTGATAAGTTGACGGGGAAAGAGGCTGAAGTGACGTACACGTTTGACAATCTTGAAATTAATGTTCCTGAAGCGGTAGGTCCTGATGGAAAAACTCTCGGCAGCGCAAAGTGGACTATCAACGGTAAAATTCTGATAAAGGCAGAAGCTCACAGGACCTCGTAGGCCAGGATTTGGCTCCAGATCAAGTATCGTCCTAGGATATGAAATAAGACCAGATCTGAATACTGGGCTCATAACAGAATGCAATTCGAATATTCAAATAATAAAACTGTCAGTCGAATGTAACGGACTCTCTGAACAGACTACGTAAGCTATCCACTTCATTTGGGCTGAGTTCATCAGTAGAATTATCAACCAGTTTCCGAAACTTCTGTGCTCTTTTCCCACCAAGGATTTCTTCAAGCTCTTTTTCAGAAGTACGGCCTTTCCATGTTTCAAAAATCTTTACTATTCTTTCCTTTGTTTCAGGGTGTAGGTCTTTCAGTGCATTTTGGAATACCTTCCGACGATTTTTGGCGAGATCTTCTGAGTCAGATACTGCTCCCAATGCTAGTTATGAGTATTAATGGAATAATAAAGTTCCTTTACCTCTCAAATTTCAGACAGCGACCCGACTTACTAATTTCCGAACTATCAAACTATTATCCAGTATGCCTGGAGAGAGTGAAGAAAAAACCGAACAAGAAAATAGTTCAACTTCTGGTAAGTTAATGAAATCTGCCCAGATGAATTACTAAAGTAACCTATTAGATGCTTTGGGGGGGCCAGAAAACCGAAACAACCCCTAATCCCATAATTGCTAGTCCTCCTGCCACTAATGACAATATTCCAAGACCGCCGCCGATTCCAGCAATTGCTACACCGCAGACAATAGTGAGCGCTTCGCCGACACGTCTCTGGTTCTTCATATTCGAGATGGGGATGTATAATATTTGGAAGATTATAAACGTTAAACCTACTTGAGCCTCGTAATTAATTGCTATTTTAAGGACGATTCCTTATACGAGAGGAGCACTCCGTTTTCCTCGCTGACGTCATTTCTTATCAAAAAGTACCATCAAAAAATGAGCTTGATTCTGAATAATCAGTTAATAGTTATAGATCACGTTGTTGAGCAATCTTTTATAGATGGGAGTATTATACTTGATCGGGATAAGAGGTAAGAAAAGGTTCCATGATCGGAGATAAGGAGAGATTTAGCAAGGCAGATGAGAATGATAGCATTAAAGCAAATTCTAAATCTCCGAGCAAGAGGGACGCCAACTTAATTGATACACGAAATCGTGATGACATCTCAGAGTTGCATGATGATATAATCTTTCAAGGAATCTCCTCAGATTTCTGTGTATGTATGCTTGATATTGTCAACTCGACTGCGATCACTTCTTCATTGGCCCACGAGGACAAGATTCGAAAGTTTTATTCGCTATTTGTTAACTCAGTTTCACCTGTAATTTCTCACTTTGGTGGAAGAGTACTTAAAACAGGCGGCGACTCGATGATATACTATTTTCCAGATACAGCTGAAGTAGAGAGCATTGATGGCTTCAGGAGTGTACTTGAGTGTGGGATATCACTATTGGATTTGCGAAGCACAGTTAACAACCTTTACAAAAGTGAAGGTATTCCGCCTATCGGGTATCGAATAAGTGCCGACTATGGCAGACTAGAGCTAGCTGAATCAAGGTTTTCGAGAGACCAGGATTTCTTTGGACCTACCATGAACTTATGTGCCAAGATCAATAACAAGGCTCCTTCAAATTCGATGGTGATAGGAGGCGATTTGCACCAAGTGATCAAGAAACTGCATTCTCTTGAAAAACAGTTCCAGTTTGAAGAAATATCTGAATTTTCCATTGGACTTAAACAGAGATATCCCATCCATTTAGTTGTACCAGTGGATACTGATATTCGCGTGAATTACCCGGAACTGAAGGATCTCATACTTCACCAATACGACATACGAAGACAAAATGAACATCATGCACTAGAACGAATCCGTCTCTCACAGGAATTTCCATCGCGGCTTAGACATGAAGGCGATGACAGTTTACGTGGGAACATAATGTTAGTCGACGATCAGCCAGATATGCTCTTTACCTATCGATCCTTTCTTGAGGGTCAAGGATTTAAGGTCCATTCGTTCACGGATCCTACAGTGGCGCTGAGGCAATTCGCTAAAGAAGACTCGTCTAAATATGACCTGGTAGTAATGGATATTCGTATGCCTCAACTCAACGGCTTACAACTTTACCAAAGGCTGCGGGCAATTAATTCCGCCGTAAGGATATTATTTGTAACTGCACTTGATGCT
>JARBAV010000403.1 GCA_029237515.1 Nitrososphaerales archaeon | reverse complement strand
TTCCCAGGTAAACAATTCAACTATATTTAATGGTACTGCGACTGCTAGTATGAGAGAAGGACCAGTTACAGACATTCCTTCAAGCATTACGATCACTAGTGATAAAGTGATAAGCATTTTGCTTGACCCTTCGAAGGTGAGCAATCATTACGGAAATACTCCTATCTATGGCTTGGTCATGGAAGACAGGCAACATATGGGTAAATCGAACAATACACAAATGGGCAGATAGGAAAATATCTATCTAACAGAGGGCAGCAACGAATCATTTCAAAACCCTTATTTATTTTCATTTTCATTTTCAATCCTCTCTCAATGGGGATCGCAGAACGAATCTAATGATTTACATGCCCTCCTTCACTATACAGTATTCATTTATATAAAACAATCATGACTTGATTTAGTATGAATAGCTTGGTCACCATTAGAATGGCATTGGCGACATTTATGGGTATCACATTGACCCTGATTTTAGGAACCACTTTGTATAGCACGATGACAGTTTTAGGGCAGGAACAATATTCATTTGTTACACAATGGGGTTCCACTGGTACTGGCTTTGGTACTTTTAAACAACCCCTTGAGATCACCGTAGATCAGGATGATAATGTATATGTTACCGATTTTACCAGTGTATCAAACAAAGTGCAGAAGTTTACTAATAATGGCACATTTCTTACTTCTTGGGGAACCTTGGGTTTCGGTCCTGGGACCTTCACCAGTCCTAGCGGTATAGGTGTTAGCTCTTCTGGAAATGTCTATGTTGCTGACTTTGGTAGTCCAGATACAGCAGTACAAGAGTTCACGAACGAAGGCACTTTTGTAAGAATGTGGGGTTCATTTGGTTTGGGCGACGGTCAATTTATTAACCCAGGAGGTCTGACTGTGGATAGCTCAGACAACGTATACGTGGGGGACTTTGGCGAGAACAACAGAATACAAAAATTCGATAGTGAGGGCAATCTCTTAATAAAGTGGGGAACGCCAGGCACTGGAGATGGACAGTTTATCAATCCTGCTGGCTTGGCGGCTGATTCTTCAAATAATATATATGTAGTTGATGCAGGTAATAGTCGAGTACAGAAGTTTGACAGTGAAGGGAATTTTATAACGAAGTGGGGAACACCTGGTTCTGGGGATGGACAGTTTATTCGACCAGGTGATGTTGCAGTCGATTCAGAAGGAAATACATATGTTACTGATCAAGGTAATAGTCGAGTACAGAAGTTTGACAGTGAAGGGAATTTTATAACGAAGTGGGGAACAAAAGGTAGTGGTGAAGGGCAATTTACAGATCCTCTCGGTATAGCTTTAGATACGTCAGGGAACGTTTATGTGGTCGATGCAGGGAACAGCCGCATCCAAGTGTTTGCCCCCTCTTAGATTTGTAAAGTTCTAGTACTAATCTAGAAACTACCCATTTATTTGGCAAGAGGCTATAGGGACCGTTCAGAATATTCAGGCGGAACCAATCATGAATATATAGACTACTGTCATATTCTACGAAAATATGAGTGGAAATAGCAATAGGAATATGAACTTTTGAAAAATCTGATTAGATAATCTTAATATTAAGCCAATCTTAATTGGTCCTTCGCAAATTTTGATCGATTTCCTATTACAATTTTTCGTTCTTTGAAAGTACCGCCCCAAATCTCAAAAGCTTAGAGGAGATATTGTTGAACTTTATTGTACTCTTGTTCCTTGTTCCTTACCTTCAGTAGGATTTGAGAAACCAAAATAGCACTGGGAACACATACTTTTTCCATAGAGAACTCCATTCTTTCCACAATTGCTGCATTTTGTATCCTGGTCTACTGTTGAATCAAGTGATTTCACCTTTTGAAGACACTTACCACATATAGGAGCTTCGAGCTTCAAACTTGAAAGAAAGCCCGTGCCACATTGAGTGCATTTAAGGCTGTACATGCTTCCTTTGGGCTTCCATCTTCTAAAGATATTTCCGAACATTATCTAACTATGGTAGACTAACGCCATTATTATAAATATTGAATACATTGTAATACTCTTAATTGAAAATCGGGATTAAAACAAATATTTGAAGACTGTGTCTGTTCTTATTTTCATTCCTCTTTATCCTCCTGCCAAAATTTGCACTATAGTCAATTGTAAGTAATTAAGCCTCCGATCCGAATTGATAGTGTCAATCGTTACAAACAATATCCACTATACAACAGACATACTATTGAATCAACTAGATAGTACTAATAGATAGAAACTTTATGTTTAGCTATTGTCCTAAAACGGTTCAACCAACGCATGCAATGTCTGCCGAACAGTCAATACAAATGTTAATCGTGTCTTCCCTTATAATATTTTAAAGCGACAACCGCAATTATTGCTAGAATCAATGAGATCCCTATGATGTCAAAAACTTGAGAATAATCACCGTAAAACCTAATCCATGCATCTCCTATGAAAAATCCTATCAATGTTAGAAATATGCTCCAAACACAAGATCCAATAAATGTAAAGATAGTAAATTTAAGAATATTCATTCCAGCGATCCCTGCGGGAATGGAAATCAATTCACGAATTCCTGGAGCCATTCTACCAAGGAATACCGCCAGTTCACCGTGTCTAACAAACCATGTCTCCGTCTTCTTTATATCTGATTCTGAAATCAGGTGGTATCGTTTACCAATCCTAGTTATCACCGGCAGTCCTAACTTTAGAGCGATATAATATATTATTATTGCACCGACTGTTGAGCCGACTGCCCCTATTACAGCCATCCCTATCGCTCCAGTTATTCCAAGATCATTTGTCTGAGCAGTGAAACCGATCAATGGAAAGACTAATTCGCTAGGAATGGGTGGAAAAAGATTTTCTAATAAGGCAGCAGCGAATACTGATGGGTAACCATAATTAGCTATCCAGTCCGTTATTAGTTCAACCATACCCCCGAAAATGCCGTGGTCAGCCATATTTGACTCAGTATTTGACGAAGCAAATACTAGTTCTAATAGAATGATCGACACAAGGTAGGATAGAAACAATTTGGTGGGAGATCTCCAATTTTTCTAGGCTTATATTAAATTTTCCTTGTTTGTCAATTTTAGTAATTTCACATTTCTTCAAAATCAAGCTGATCGATTACGTACACCTATAACGGTCTATGTGAACACGAGTAAATGATACTCTAATTTCCTTTAATAGACGTCTCTACTGTAACCGGCCTACATATCATTAACTTACAGCAATTATTAGATAATAGATATTAACCGACAATGACTAAATAGCTCAGAGAAAATGTTACTCCTTGGAATAAACGGATAAACTTCTAACACTGGAAGCAATCTACAAAAGAGCTACGGACGCATGTTTTGACCTAAATATCAAGTCGCAAGTCTGTAATGGTTTGACCTGTTCCTTGTATGATATATTGAACCGCTATAGCTGCAACAATCACTGCAAAAACTCTTGTAATGATCATAGACCCACGTTGACCTAGCAATCTGTTTATTGATTCAGCGATTCTAAGTATCATAAAAGTAAGACCAATGACAATTGCAATCGACAATATCGAAATCAACAGACCATTAGACTGATAAGAGATCATTACTGATGTGATAGCTCCTGGCCCTGCCAGTAATGGAAATGCTAGAGGAACTACTCCTGATTCGCCTCCATGCGAGCTCTCGGTATTAGGGATCGGATTATTTGTCGTATCTAGAGATTTCTTTCTAGTATTTGAAACAGCTCTAGGGTTGCCAAAAGTCCATTCTCCTCGCGTCAGCAATTCGATTGCAACTATAAACAAAAGAATACCGCCAGCTATCAAAAAGCTGGAAATGGTTACTCCAAAAATACTCAGGATCGTAGTCCCAGCAATTGCGAATACCAGCAACAAGATACCTGCGGTTATAACTGCGTTAGAGGAAATTACCTTACGCTCATTGTATGGCATGTTTCTCGTAAGTGAAACATATAAGGGTATTACACCAATAGGATCCATTACTACAAATAAGGCGATTGTGGACGTGAGAAGATCTTGTACATTTATACTATTCATAAAATTAAGAGGTCCAGCTACAGCCAACGAAATCAATGAGGGGAATGAAAGAGAATAATTTTGAATTAGATTCAAAGATTGGAAAAGAAGATCGATAAAGATTGACATTTCAACGTTGAACATGACAAACTAATGACTATTATCATTATTTAAGTTATGTTCAATTATATATAATCAGGATTATTATACTTCTCAGATTTTGTCTTTGTGATAAATGGATCCTTTATTATATTGGATGGTTAGTTTTATGCAAAGAGAAAATTATCAAGAAAATTATCCATAAGGATCTGTTCTTGTATTTAGAATTCCTTCAGGGTAAAAACCTGTGAGAGAACCTTTAATGCAATAGAACTTCGTACTATGTTGTGGTAAGGATATGGAGCTACTCCATATAGTTGATATTACGAATAGTTAAAACCTTTTAACATTTAATCTTGGTTAGTTTTGAATTTGAAATCTCCGAAAATAATAAATCTTATCTTATAATAACAAAGCTCAGATCCATGATATTGAAATATGAAATTTCAAAGGTTTTTTAATGCAGTAACATTAGTTTATTAGAAAGGAGATAGTAAACAGAAGGCAATATGAGATGCAACTGACAAATAGATTTCAGATAAAATCCGAGCATCGAATAATCGATTTCTTAAACAGTCAACCGGTTGGAAGGATATGTTCCATTGATATTGATGGATTTCCTCAAGTCATACCCATGAATTTTGTTTTCGCAAAGACACGGCACGAGATGAAAATGAATACACATTCTACCCCATTCAATTCGGATGCGATCTACATGCATTCGCATCCGTTTGGAGAGAAAATTGAAAATATTAAGAGAATTTCAAAAGTCGGATT
>JARBAV010000402.1 GCA_029237515.1 Nitrososphaerales archaeon | reverse complement strand
TAAATGTTCAAGAAACTTAGGAAGGCGCTCATATTCAATCAAATATTGGCAATCTAACTTTGGCGTTAATCTTTTGTCTGAGATTACTCCCACAGATATGGAAGCCTTCCTGAATGCAGGATTATCATTTTCAGAATCTCCTAAATACAATATATCCATTTTTCCATTATCTTTAGGCTTCAAGATATTTCTTGTAATAAGATCAAATGCCATACCTTTATCACAATAAGCTGAGTATACGTCCAAGAAAGGATGCGACCTGTACATCTGGATATGCAAGTTAGATATTGGTATTGATGACGACGGTGATCTGTACTTCCGGATTATTTCACTAAAAGATGGTTCAAGCTCATTCTTGTATAACTTCCAATTCTCTAAATGTCTATAATCAATTGTAATACCTGCCAAGTACTTTCTATCGCAGGTGTACTTTCTTTCCACTATTACATTGGTCTTGAATTCTGATTCAATATTTTCTGCTATTTTTGACAATGTAACTGAATTAGTTTTTAGTATGTTCTCTATATTAGGAAGAAGGTATCGTTCTTTGATACAATTCAAATTATCGTCATTATTACTTCCATATTCTATTTCTTTACACTTTCTAAGAACAATGGTTTCGATACCCATAATACATGAAAAAACCCAAGCAAATTTTGCCTTGTCGTGTATAAAATGATAATCTTTACTTGAGATAATACAGACAGGGATTGTTTGAGCAATCCCCCACAAAATTCCTTCTAATTGTTTTGGTATTGATTCTATGTTACTCCTTATTGTCCGAGTTGGAGACAATGTTCCATCATAATCAGATAGGATTGCATTAATTCTGCTTCGCATTAATTTCTTCATTTAGATATACATAGACTTTGTAACTAAGGATTTCTCTCATCATTCATGGAATCATGCCAGTCAAGTTTTGATATACTAATTAGGCCTAGTTAGTCTTTAAAAGCCTTTTAGTGTGTAGATATACGCAGCTTAAAGATTCCTTGAATGCAATTTACTAAACTTAAAAATACTGAATCGTAATTAGTAGGAGTTGTTTTGTTTTATTGTCAGGATTCCCAAATTACTCCATAATTCTACGCCAAGCATGATATTCATCGTCTTCCATACCTTCTTCAAGAACCCCTCTATGAAGTTATCTTTTTCAACTACTTTCAAGCAATAATTGCAGATCCACTTCATAAAAGTATAATGATAGTATTATAGAAATGAGTTTCGTTAATTCTCAAGCATTCAATTATTACGGTGTGAGAATGTTATCAATGCTCATACTCATCAGGATGCAGATAACATGCGGTATACCATTGAAATTTGTTCATGGTTATTCAACGTCTACTCTACTCAGTAACATGAATAAAAGATTCGGATTTATTAGTTTTCATCTATACCCTAACTTCTTCTACGACATTGAAATTTTCTATTAAAAGGCATTTTTTCTCTTGTAGAGGTTAGCGCTTTCTTCATATTCTTTAATTTGTCATGTGCTATTAGTTAGTCAAGACAACGTCTCTGTACTGTTACCTGGAATAACGAATAGTAATTCGGAAATAATTCAAAAAAGTTTAAGAACTCAAATACTCCTAGATTTCAAATAATGACTTCAGTCAAACCAATACCCGAAGATTATCATGTAGTGACACCATACCTTGTTGTTGAGGGTGCTGAAAAATTAATTAATTTTATGAAACAGGCTTTCGGTGCGAAGGAAACAGAACGTATGTCAATGCCCGATGGAAGTATTGGACATGCAGAAGTTAGGATTGGTGATTCAGTTATCATGTTAGGTGATGCTAGAGGAGATACTTGGAAAGCAATGCCGTCTTCAATCTATCTATATGTGACAGATTGTGATGCTGTGTACAAGCAAGCTCTTGAAGCAGGAGCTACATCTTTGATGGAGCCAAAGGATCAGTTCTATGGAGATCGTAGCGGTGGGGTTAAAGATCCAGTTGGAAACCATTGGTTTATTGCAACTCATAAAGAAGAATTAACTAAGGATGAACTTGATAAACGTGCAGAAGATTATATTAAGCGACAACATCAGCAAACTCAGCAACAGTAACGATGGTAGTAGCTCAAACGCCCACTCCAGAATAAAGTCAAAATAAAGAATAGGACATACCCTTGTGGATCTTTGACAAGACGAATAATACCATATCATATGTAGACTAGTGGCTAACAGAATTAATAGTGGAACTCCAGTGGTGCTGGCCTCTACTCAATAAATAGTTGTAATGCGTTATTTATCTAGGTAATTAAGTATCGTTTTGTCATCTCACCCAACTTCCAGTCATTTTACACGTATATGCAATGAGATAATAAAGCTGAACAGATCTATTAAGTTTGTAGGAGTGGCAAGCAATCTGGGTACATTATTAGTCACATCGTACAGAGATGGGTTAATACCACTCATGACAATAGAAGAGGCCAAGCACTATGCCGTGCAAGCCGTATTGAGAGCAGCAATAAGTCAAGATTTTTCAAACAAATTAGGTAAGCTTAAGCATTCTATCGGAACTTACGATAAGCTGATACGTGCAACAGTTCCAGTTAAAATAGAAGACAACTTTCAAGCTAAGTTCTTTCTTCTGTTATCATTTGATATGGGTACTAATGTTAAAGATATTATAGAAAATGAATTGTTAGCCTACATTGATAAAAATTTAGATCTGACAGCTAGTACGCATATGAGAATAGGTTAGAGAAAGTCTATATCGACGTTTTGCTATTAATAGAACGCCCTATTCGCTGTATTGACATCGGTCAAGAAGGATAGGATAATCGAATACAACAAGCTGAGATACATACATAGGAGGTGCTAGAGAATGGGCATCCACCCCTGATTTAGCTCTTCCTATTTCAACGTCATCGTTGCCGTTCATTGCTGGAACCCAATGGTCGCATGCTGTAGGAAACACCTACACGATTGTACAGAAATGGGGCTGGGAGGATCCTTCATCATTCATTCATGTAAGTGCTAGGATTTCATCTTCAAACCTCCAGCCTCACTTTGTTTATATTTAATTGCTTAGTCTCATTTTATTAGGCTTAATT
>JARBAV010000401.1 GCA_029237515.1 Nitrososphaerales archaeon | reverse complement strand
GTACGCCCTTACAACCTTTTCAAGTTCGTGTTCTATTTCGTGTTTGCTTCTATCAAGTATTTGTGGTATCAACACTTTCATATCTTCTTCCATTTTTATCTGGTTCTGTGCCGTGGGTATTACAAAATTTGCATGTCTTACTCTTCCTTGGTCATTAAGTTCGACCATGTGGTAAAGCGTGCCACGTGGTGCTTCAATAACTCCAACTCCTCGTCCTCCATGAATATCGTACTTAGGCTGCGATTCTTCCTTGAACTCGACTTCTTCTAAAATTTGAACTGAATGATCTATGCAATGAAGTATCTCAATTGCCTGTGCGAGATTGTTATGGAATATGTTACATGAAGGAAAGATATTCAAGTATTTAGAAACATCCTTCTTTGTTTCCGTATGCAATGCTGTCCTGTTCAAATTTAACCGTGCAAGAGCTCCAACCATGTACTCCTTCCCCATATATACAAAACGCGTTGCTTGCGAGTATGGGCTTGTTACAAGATTCAAAAAGTTCCAGTAATCTTCTTCCTTTATCCTGATGCCTTGAGAATCATGAATCTCGCCTTCCAGAAAGCTAAAGTCGCCTGTTACAAGAGCAACGAAATTAGTAGATCTTTCTAGTTTAAATGTTGATTCAAAAAACATCTGGATGAGATCCAGGACATGGGTTCTTACACTTCTAAGCTCCTTAACTAGTTGATGAACTTCTTCCTTTGAAGGGATATGAGCAAAATAGCCTACGCGCTCGTATGTAGCGTGTACTGCTCTGCCTGCAATTACTTTAGATAGATTATTTCCAGCTCCCTTAACTAAAAATGCCTGCTTTATCCAGTGTTCGTTTGCTTTATCAAAATCGAATACAGAGTCTTTTCCAAATAAATCTGGCATGCAGAAAAAATAAAGGTGTAATGCATGATCTCTTAACATCATACCGTATACCGCCAGCTTTCTTAGTAGAATCGTTTGCTTTGATGGAATTATCTGTAGACATTTTTAAATGGCCTCGTTACTGCAAGTAAATTGTGCGATGCTTCATGTTCCGCAGATTCTGGATACAAACTGTGGTACGCTCAAGTAGCTTCGTCTTCGAACTGCCTGAGTATAGAATCTTTTATTCTCACTGATCTTGAGCTTGACATCTTCCACCCTCCCGTTTCTTACCTTTACCTCTAAGTCAGCATGTCCTTCAGTTTTGCTTATTTGTTCTATGTTTATATCGAGGTTATCATGCATCTACGCAATGACACCAAACTCTCTAAGGTACCGATCAAATTTGGTGAGAAAGACGTTTTCTTCCATAGGACATCCATTCACTGTATCATCAACCTTGATGATTTCCGAAAGCGCAGATACCTTGTCTCGATGCCCAAACCTGTCAAGTATAAATTGTATTTCTTCCTTCGTTGATTTATCAAAATAATTTCTTTGATTAGCTGGGCTGCCGGAACACGCGCAGCTACCTATCGCTACTAGCTTTTTGCAATTATCTCTTATCTTCTTAACTAAATTTTCTTCGCGAGTATTCGAAATCGCACCTTCGACGAATGCAATATCCAAGTCGGTCATATCATTCTTTGATTTCAAAGTCCTAAAGTATCTAAAATCAACGAGATCTTTCCACCGAGCATATCTTTCATTCAATAATTCGATAAAGACCATTGTACTATCTTCGCAACAAGTAAATGAAAACCAACCCATCCTCAGCTTTCTATCCAACGCCTGTTATTAATAGACCCTGTATAAAAGTCGCATCTCTTAGATTCAGGTAGAATTTATGGATTAAGTCTATAAGAGAAAGAAAATAATAATATTGGCTACTAAAGATTTCTTTTTCTATTTATCTTGAGACAGGACGAAGTGATAACATTGGCCCATGGTGCAGGAGGGGCTGTTATGCATAATATGATAAAGAGTGTTATCCTGAAGCATTTGAATAATAGCAATGGCAAGGTATTTGAGGTGCCTCTAGATTCATTAGAGGACGCTGGCGTGGCAGATGGTACGGTATTTACAACCGATTCGTATACAGTGAAGCCGCTATTCTTTCCCGGTGGTGACATAGGGCGGCTCGCCGTGGCAGGGACGCTAAATGATATTGCAGTTCTTGGGGCCGACCCTCTTGCTTTGTCAAGTGCGCTTATAATCGAAGAAGGATTTGCAATAAACGATTTGGAAAAAATCATGGAAAGTATGAAACTTACATGCAAAGAAGCAGGAGGAGTTGGCATAATTACCGGTGATACAAAGGTCGTTGAGAGAGGCGCTGTCGACAATTTAATCATAACTACGTCTGCCATTGGGACAAAAGGTGAATTCTTGGATAGAAACATATCTATAGTTAAGAAATTCAGACCAAGTTTTGATTCGACCTGGTTAGTTGACACTAATATCAAATCAGGAGATAAAATCATGGTCTCAGGTACTATAGGAGATCATGGATGTGCTATTATGTCTGCTAGAGGAAACTATGGCTTTGAAAGTAACATTGAATCTGACGTAAGGCCGCTAAACAAGATGATAAGCTCAGTTTTGGAGATTGGAGGAATAGTTAACATTAAGGATCCAACCCGCGGAGGGTTATCAAATCTTCTTAATGAGTGGTCCGAAAAATCTCATATAGGAATTCTGCTGCAAGAGGATAAAGTCCCCGTTAGAGAAGGTGTCAAAGCTGCTCTGGGTTTTCTAGGTTTAGATGCGTTCGAACTAAGCAATGAAGGCAAAGTATGCTTTGCAGTTCTAGCAGAAAAGGCTGAAGAGGTGTTGCAAGCTTTAAGACAAACCAAAGAAGGAAAGGATGCTATGATTATTGGAGAAGCAACTGATGAATTTGATGTCGTTGTACTTGAAACAGCTGTGGGAGGCAGAAGAATTATCCGAGAATCTGCAGGTGATCCGGTTCCCCGTATATGTTGATATCATGGGTGAATATATGTTCAGAGGAACTGAGAATAAAATCAAGAAAATACTGAAATGCGGCGTCTGCAGCCATGAACTGCCGGTCCCAGAACATCATGGGAATCCAATGAGTTGGGTCTTAGTAGGTTCGTTCAGAAAAAAAGAGCTATTCAAGTGCAAAGATTGCGGATATTTCATGGAGATACCGTTGCACTGTGGTTTGACTATGTTATATTCTGAAGTAGAAGAGGAAGAGGAAGAGGAAGAAGATGCAAATGCCTAAACGTCAAACGAATATTCATATCATCAGGACTGCGGAAAGGATCTATGCTTGGAAGGAACTAAAATAATATAGTCAATGTCTGATCTCAAATGGCATGCAAGGCTAGCTCTTGCCATTTTAAAAATCGCAGAAGGAGAGCGACTGAAGAACGCTTATGTGGCTTCCTATAT
>JARBAV010000400.1 GCA_029237515.1 Nitrososphaerales archaeon | reverse complement strand
ATATCATTGATTTCTTGGTTATTAGTATTTTCTTCTTTGAATCACAAGAGGGTATAACAACATAATAGCATAATTCATCATTTGACATTATTTGACGCTCTTTAAATATTGATGTATTAGTTGAACAGCTAACGACCCTTCTCCAACACCTGTAGCAACTCTTTTTGTAGAACCATGTCGTACATCACCAGCAGCGAATATCCCAGGCACATTTGTCTCAAGTAAAAATGGTAACCTATCCAGGTACCAGCCTCTAGGAAGCTTACGTTCATTCTGCATTAAATCTTGGCCGGTCAATATGAAACCATTTGAGTCTCGTTCTACTACTCCAGCAAGTGCCTCTGTATGAGGTACAGCACCAATAAAAATGTAGAGCGTGGAACAGTCTACAATACGCCGCTCTCCCGTCTGAGTGTTCAATATGATAATTGATTGTAACCGATTTTCACCCCGCACTTCCACAACTTTTGAGTTTAATAGTACATGTATGTTAGGTGTCCTACTTATTTGGTTAACGAGATAATATGACATATTCTTGGCTAAAGAATCTCCACGAACTACAAGTGTTACTTTTTTAGAATATTTGGAAAAATGAACTGCTGCTTGACCTGCCGAGTTTGCTCCCCCAATCATATATACATCTTCATCCTGAGAAGCCAATGCCTCAACCATGGAAGCACCGTAATATACCCCAGCTCCTGTCAGCTCTTCTATTCCTTTTATATTTGTTAACTTGCGATACGAAACTCCGCATGCGATAAGAAGTGCATGGCAACTTATCTCTTTTCCATCTCTTAATTGAACTATCCTATACGGACCATCTATTCGTCCACCTATAACTTCTTGCGGAGTTAGAATCTCAACACCAAATCGAATTGCTTGTGCAACAGCCCGTCTGGCTAGATTGCTGCCAGTGAGACCAGAAGGAAAACCAAGATAATTTTCAATATTGGAGCTCATACCTGCCTGTCCACCAGGTGCCTGTCTCTCAATCAGTAACGTACTGAGACCTTCTGATGCTCCATATACTGCTGCTGCCAATCCGGCCGGTCCTGCCCCTATTATGATCAAATCATAAAAAGGCATCTGTGCTCGAGTCTTTAGACCAATCCTTTCTGCAAGTCCAGAATCAGAAGGATCATCCATATATGAACCATCAGGAAAAATAATAAGAGGAAGCTTTAGGGAGGAAGAAAGAGGTGGTGGTGGTGAAGGCATACTATTTGACGACGACGCAGTACTATTAGTATTGTTCTTAAGTAGATTATAATTAGAATATGGGACTGAATTTTGACCAAATTCTTCCCCCTTGCTAGTTGAATCGACAAAAGAAACCAAACGGCGACCTTCATCAGATTCTATATCTAGCCATTGATATGGTATACCGTGCCTGGCTAGAAAATGTTTCACTTCATATGATCTTGGTGACCATCTCATCCCTATTACTCGTATACCTTCATATGGAGGCTTAAACGAAGCCCACCAATCGTCCAATAAATCATCAAGTACAGGATAAAGATGTTCTTCAGGAGGATCCCATGGTTTCAATAGATAATAATCAATTTTGGCTTTATTAATAGATCTTATTGCAGCTTCAGTATCTGCATATGCTGTAAGTAACACGCGCTTAGCTTCCGGAAAAACGTCTATTGATTGCTCCAATAATTCTACTCCAGACATCCGAGGCATCCGCTGGTCTACCAATAGCAATGCCAAGATTTCATTTCGTAGTTTCAATTGCTTCACTAATCCAAGAGCTTTTTGACCAGATCCAGCTTTAAGAATACGAAAGCGCTTACCGTATTGGCGTCTTAAATCTCGTTCGATAGCTTGAACTACTTGTAGATCATCATCTACGGTAAGCAAAACGGGTCTCATACCCTTATATCCACACCTCTTTTCATATTATTAAAGTTCCAAGTTAATTACTTTTAATCCATAATTACGATATTCAATAGGTTGTTTCATATTATTAGTTTTATTAAAAGTAATTATAATATTATGATATCAGTGGAGATAGAATTGCAAAAGTCATGCCTGAGCGATATCTCTGTACTTATACACTATCAAGGCATTCATTTAAAAAAATAACATAACTCTCATCAAGACTTAGGAATAAAGAATACATTTTTGCGAAATAGTATTAAATATTGATGTGGAAAATGATGGGGATTTTTCGATGGATCGAAATTGTCAGAGCGGGACTTTAACGGCTACGTCAACTTTCGGATAATACTTTTTCACGTCTCCTTCGCCATACTTAGATTTGAATTTCTTTACAATATCATCAACCCTATTTCTTTCTGTTACTACTTTACTTTTTACAGCCATTTTTTTGTCGTTTACAGAAATCTTCAATGTCGGATCGGCTAACATGTTCTTGTACCAATTGGTATCAGAGCCTTGAACTGGTAGCAAATACAGAGTGTTACCTTCATGTACAAACCAGACAGGTCTAGGAATATCTTTGCCTGATTTTCTACCCTTAACACTGAGTGTTATTTCATATGCTCTATTCAACCTCTCATGGAGATCATCGTTGGACATAATATTCCTTATTGCATATATCAGATATGGGTTTTGTGTATTGCTTCATATCTGAATGCTGGAATCCAGTTCGCTATTGAACTGTCCTGGTTTGGAGAGAAAAACATACATCAGATTCATAAAATATCATTAAAGAATCTAGATTCCCAGTATTGATGCATTCGGTTATAGAATGGAGTACTTGCTATGGTACAACTTTTGACATTTTAATATCTATACTGAAGACTGAAATAGCTATCCTGATGGTGAGGAGTACGAAAACTTATAGGGTATTCATTTGGCTGTAGTATCGTTTTCCCATAAACCAAATGTATTATTTTCTGTGTCAGAACACACAGCAAGATATCCCATCTTTGGAATTGCCATTTTTGCCATCCTAATTTTACCCCCCAATTTTTCTACCTTGAAAGAATATTCATCAACTGATTTGACATCAATATAATTTGTTATTCCTTGTTGTTCTGGCATCATTCTCTTCATCATACCTCCATTAACAGCTTTATTGCCTTCATGATCTTTTGTGGTTATTCCCCAATATTCAACACCTTCTGGAAGCATATCCGATGGTACTTTCTCTATATTCCATCCAAATAAATCACTATAAAATTTTTTTGATCTTTCTACATTGTCTGAAGGAATTTCAAAATGTACAATTGTTGGCATAGAATAAAGTAAATGCAACTCCCTAATAAGTTAGTAAGGGAAAAAAAGTATAGTGGATAATATGTAATATGTCATGCTTTAAGACCAGAACTTGTCATTCAGAATTAATATCTTATTTGGTATATTTAGAATATTAGATAAGATTTTTTTGTAATGCATCAATCTCTGCATCTAGAGGAATGATTTGCTCTTCCTTCGCCGATTTGAGTACAGTCAAGAGTTCCACTTTAATGATATTAGGTAGGTTTCTTATTTTATTCTCAATAATATTTCTCATTTCTTCCAAGTTCTTAGCACGTAGCTTCAACATTAGATCAAATCTTCCATACATTTCGTGTATTTCTAGGACAGGATCTAACAATAAAAGTTTAGATATAACCATGTCCGAAAATCCTGGCTTTGTAATTATTCCCAAGAAGGCGAGATGATCGTATCCTATCACATCATAGTTGAGAGCAATAGTAAATTTTCGTATTATCCCTTCAACCATCAATCTTTTTACTCGCATATGGACAGTTGCATCTGAAATACCAATATTCCTAGCAATTTCAACAAATGGTGTATTCGAGTCTTTGCAAAGCATAGATATTATTCGTAGATCGATCAGGTCTAACGAGCGAGGTTTATTATACTTATTACTTGTTTTATTATCATTGAGACTTGGAGGGAGATCCATTCGAATTCTTTACCTTCAATAGAAACTATTCAAAGGCATAAAAATCATTATGAAAGTCTTTTCTTTGATTACATGATATTCAGTTCTTATATATTAGCTTCTGTATCAGCTCGACTAAGGAAGAAACAAGTTCAAATACCTTATATCAAGAAGACGGATATACATCGTAGGTTATGCTGCCATGAAAATTGCTCACATTTCTGATACTCATCTTGGCCGACGGCCAAAACAAACACGATCTGGGATCGTAAACCAAGAAGT
>JARBAV010000399.1 GCA_029237515.1 Nitrososphaerales archaeon | reverse complement strand
GATCAGGACTTAGGTAAGTTGTCTCCACGAGAAATTATTGAAGGGTTTATACCTCAATTCGAAGGATTGCTTTTGGGAGGAGTTGACTCTCTTCTGATAGAGACTAGCCAAGATATACTTGAGGTCAAATTGGCTATTGAGGCCGCTCTTCTAGCAATGCAAAACCTCAATAGAAAAGTCCCTCTCATTGGAAACGTTACTCTAGACAGGTACGGTAATATGCTACTAGGAACGGACGTAGAGGCAGCATATACTACAGTTTGTGACATGGGCATAGATATTTTTGGGCTCAACTGTTCTACTGGTCCCGAGGAAATGCTTCCAAGTATAAGATGGCTGAATGAACAGGATGGTCTACCTATCCTTGTAGTTCCTAACGCGGGAATGCCACAAAATGTCGGCGGAAAGGCAGTATACAAGATGGCTCCTGAAGACATGGCACTGAAAATGTGCGAATTCATCAAACAATTTAGCAGAATCAGAATTATTGGCGGTTGTTGCGGAACGACTCCAGTACATATTAAGCAACTAAGAGAAATGTTGAAGAAAGAAGGATTTACTTCCCCTAATGACCAAACCTAAATGATATACTAGTCTTTTTGATTCTTTTTATGACATTACACTTGGTTGAAGGATTGTAGGAAATGGCGACAACACCTCGAGTTAGTTCAGGATTGAAAGCAGTAGATATCGTGCAAAATCCACCACCCTTAATCATAGGAGAAAGGCTCAATACCCAAGGGTCAAAGAAAGCCAAGGAACTAGTTCTCAACAATGATTTTGATGGACTCCTTAAGCTGGCTAGAACTCAGGTTGAAGACGGAGCTCATTGTCTAGATGTGTGCGTAGCTACGACTGAACGCTCAGATGAAATGGAATTCATGACAAAACTGGTAAAGAAGCTAAGTATCGAAATTGAGGCTCCCTTAGTGATAGATTCTACTGATCCACTCGTTGTTGAATCCGCGCTACGACAAATACCTGGAAAACCCATAGTAAACTCGATAAATCTAGAAGGTGATGGAAATCGATTTCACAAACTGGCGCCTCTTATGAAGAGATTTGGTGTTCCAGCAATTGCTATGTGTATCGGTCCTCAAGGAATGGCAAAGACTGCACAAGAAAAAGTTAACACTGCTGAGCTACTATTTGATACAGGCAAGAAATATGATTTAAAGCCTTGGCAGTATCTATTTGATGTTTTAACTTTCACCTTAGCTACAGGCGAGAGCGAATTTGTCAATTCAGCAAAAGAAACGCTGGATGGGATACGGCTAGTAAAGAAGAGGTTTCCGGAAAGCTTCACAACTTTAGGACTCAGCAATGTGAGCTTTGGTTTAGCTCGTAATGCCAGGAAGATCCTTAATTCGGTCTTTCTCTACCACGCATTACAATATGGCTTGGACACTGTCATTATTAATGCAAAGGATGTAATACCCTACGCTTCTATTAGTTCGCATGAGAAGAAACTTGCCGAAGACCTGATATTTAATCGAAACAGTAACGCTTTAAGTGAATTTATTTCCTATTTCGATCTGTCACCATCGAATGCAGGTAAGTATAGCAAATCCACCAGCAGCAGACTAGAAGTGGATCCTTCTTGGGACGCCGGTCGGAAATGTTACTTCCGCATAGTAAATAGACTAAAAGAAGGAATTGAAGATGATGTTGTTGTCGCCATTGCCGAAAGATGTGACAAGAAAAATGCTGCAATGTTGGAAGATAAGATTGATGAATTTGGTGTTTCCCACAAGATTCTACACTGCCCCAGTAAGATTGCACACGAATCTGCCGTCCAGACCTTAAATGAAGTTCTTCTCCCTGCCATGAAAGAGGTAGGTGATAAATTTGGCGCGGGTGAAATCATCCTGCCCTTTGTTCTCAAGTCTGCAGAATGTATGAAGGCAGCAGTTGCAGAATTGGAGAAGTATCTGATCAAGCAGGAAGGGGTTACCAAGGGCAAACTGGTACTCTGTACTGTTTATGGCGATGTTCATGACATCGGGAAAAATCTGGTAAAGACCATTGTAACCAATAATGGATACACTGTTTATGATCTTGGTAAACAGGTAGGGCTTCAGACTATAGTCGATAAAATAAAGGAGGTGAAACCTGACGCCGTAGGATTATCTGCATTGCTAGTTTCAACCTCAAAGCAGATGCAATATTTTGTTGAATATGCAAGAACAAATGACATCAAGATTCCCATTCTCTGCGGAGGTGCCGCAATAAATAGTAATTACATAAATCGGATAGCAAAGGATGGAGGAATTTATGAAACCGGAGTATTCTATTGCAAGACTGCGTTCGATGGATTAAAAGTAATGAATAGTTTAACTTCAGATCAAAGAGTATCATTCTTGACTGACTGGAAGCATAAATTGGGCGAGTGGAAGGATAATATTTCATATTCTAAAAAGGCCGGTGAATTACCTCATAGCAAGATAGTTCCAGTCATACCGCCAAAACCTCCACACATTAATAAGATTATAAGAATCAATCAGAAAGATATCGATCTTTACGAGGTATGGAAGTTTCTAAATAAAAAATCCCTATTTGTATTGTCGTGGGGAATGCGGGGTAAATCCATCAGCAAGTCAGAGTCAGATCCCGAAGCTCTGTTAACAGAATGGCAGGACAGAGTTGTGAAACAAAAACTGTTTACGTGTAGCGTCGTTTATGGATATTTCAAATGCCATAACAAAAACAATGTACTTCAGGTAGAGATTCCCAACGGTGCTGGAGAGGTAAGTTTTGACTTTCCGAGATCATCGTTGGCGAAACATCTATGCATTACAGATTACTTTGGTGAAAACGACATAGTCGCATTCCAGGTGGTTACCGTGGGAAAAAGAGCTAGCTCAGTCATTGAAGAATGGAACCAGGAAAATAGATACACCGACGCTTACTATCTACACGGTCTTGCCGTTGAGACAGCTGAAGCGTTGGCAGAATGGGTTAATCACAGAATTAGATTTGAATTAAGTATCGTTCAGCCAAGGGGATTGAGATATAGTTGGGGCTATCCTAGCTGTCCAGATGTTAGCCAGCATCATTTAGTTTGGAGACTTCTGGATCCGACTAAATCAGACATGTTTCTTACCGAAGCCGGGCAGATAATTCCTGACCAATCAACTGCGGCAATCGTAGTCCACCATCCTGAGGCTGAGTACTTCGTCATATGAAGGAGCGTAATTTGTAAGTGATTAGAAATTCTTCCACACAATATCACAGAATACCTAGAGATCTGTTTTTATATATAGCATATGTTTGCAAACTTTACTAACTATTGCCAATAAATGATTTCGCCCTCGCCTGTGCTATCGATAATTCCCCCGCTTACTTCACATATGAAGGGCCTACGATGGTAATTATCACCTCGCAGGAAACGTCTATGAGAGGCTCAAGCGATTTCGATGAGATAGAACCTTATATGGATTCCTTAATTGCTCACGAATCAATTCATGTAGTAATTGGGCGAATCGAAGGTTCAGAAATATCTGATTCCCTTGACGATATAGAAATTATAGTTGAAAGAAACGGGCACAAGTTTCAAGTTACCATAAACAATATCTTGTTTGCTACAGACTCTTCAGGGATCGTCACTTCTTAAATTGACCTAAATCCAGACTAGACATAATTTAATAATTTAACTTACAGATCTAACCCTTTCCTGTTGGTAGGAATCGACTCGGATCATTTACCATAACACTAAGCAGTAGCGTGAAGAAGCGATCATGTATATTCGGTAATTTTTCGATTTATGCTTTCTCTTACAATTTTTTTTATCTGCTCCTTTTCATGAAAATTGGGAGATTTATTGAGACCAGATAGAAATTCTATTTCCTCTTGCAAGAGGTCAATTTTCTCTTCAAATATTTGGTTGAAGAGCATTTTTTGATATATCTTTTGGGTCATATCTAAATGAGAATAAATGGCTGTAAGACTATCAATCAATCCGTTATCACTAAGTATTTTCGCAATCGTAGATTTTTGAGGCTTAACCAGAGAATCCACAACGAGACGTTTGTCCGACGAAATAACTTTAAACCTATTATCATTCGAATATCCGATTATGGAGGCAGGCAATAAACTGAATAATCCGTATTTTTGAATTCTCGAGGTGTGTCTCTTATCAAAAACTACAACCGAGCGTCCGAATGCTAATATCGCATTGATCACCTGTCTGGGCAGTCTTTCATCAATTGAATCATTATCGGATTTAAATTCTATTGGAATGAGATCAACCAAATCAACCCGGCAATTCTCTTCCCTAGCAAAGGCGAGCAATTCCGAAGTACGCATAGTTAAGTTATGATATCTATCGTACATATCAATTGATTTAATGTTTATCGTCGTTGGCAAATTTCTTTGCAAACTGATGATACCTAACACTAGATCAAAATATCTGAAGTAAGCTTCTTTCTTTATTCGCACTATCCTTTCTGCTTTCTGAGGTGATGGTATGTCAATTATTTCATCTATCCCCTGGATTTCACCAGAAAGAAGTGAATCAATAAACAGTTTCTGGAGGTCTTGTTCATTCATCTTATTTCGATGATTGGAGGCTTTTCTGAAGTACTGGTTGGGATAACGGGCTCCCAGGGTAGTTGAGAAGATTATTAGTAACGGCAGGCATTCTTCATACGACGAACAAAATCGTAGAGATCTTTTAGCATATTTGGATTATGCTCCGATGTTTTCATAATATTGATGAGGGCGCTCCCCATAATTATTGCATCGGCGCCAGCTGCAACCATCATGGAAACATGATCTAGTTTTTGTACTCCAAAGCCTACGGCGACCGGAAGGGAGGAATTTGAATTTTTTCGAAGTTCAACTATCCTTTTTATAGAACGATCATAAAGCATATTTCTGACGCCTGTGACACCATAAACTGAAACGGCGTACAAGAAGCCTGAAGAAACCTTCATGATTCTACGTACACGATTATCTTCTGTATTTGGAGATACTATGAAAATAGATGCTAACCCAAGCTCGTGAGAAATTCTGGTGTATTCCTCTGACTCCTCTATTGACATATCAGGTAAGATAAAACCATCAATACCTGAATCTCTTGCTCTAGACATAAAGGACTCAAATCCCGCACGATATAAGATATTGCTATAAGTCATAAAAATGAGTGGAATGTCAGGAAATATCCTCCTGGTAGCCCTAGCTAATGAAATGCATTGTTGAGGCCTAACTCCGTGGGTTAAAGCATGATGCGAGGCTTCCTGAATTATAGGGCCATCAGCTATCGGATCGGAGAAAGGGATTCCTATTTCGATCATATCTGCTCCTGCATTAACTAATGTTTCAATAATCGATGCACTTGCTTTTAGGTCTGGGAAGCCTGCTACCATATAACAGATTAGAGCTGCCTGTCTTCTTTCTCTTAATTCACTAAATTTTGTGCCAATCCGATCTTCCATTTTCTTGATGGCAATCATTTTGATTTCATTTCATATCGTGAAAATTCATTACGTTCCAAAAGAATATTGATGTCCTTGTCACCCCGGCCCGATAGAGTAACGACTACATTCCTGCTTCGTCCTAATTTCTTAGCTAGCGTCAAAGCATAAGCCAAAGCATGAGATGATTCCAGAGCTGGGATAATTCCTTCATATTTGCACAGTGCCATAAAGGCGTTGATTGCATCACGATCTGTACAACTTACATATTTTGCTCTTCGAGTATCCTTAAGATAGGCATGTTCGGGTCCGACTCCCGGATAGTCGAGGCCAGCTGAGATGCTATGGGTATCCAGCACCTGACCAAACCTATCTTGCAAAAGGTAACTCCTCATTCCGTGTAGAACCCCGACGGTTCCGGCATTTAGACTAGCTGAATGCTTTAGTGTACTTAGCCCTTTTCCTCCGGCTTCAACTCCATAAAGTGAAACCTCTCGTTTGTTAAGGAGAGGATAGAAGGTTCCGATAGCGTTGCTGCCCCCTCCAACACAGGCAACTACAGCATCAGGAAGTCGACCGAATTTTTCTTTTGCCTGATTCTTAATCTCATTTCCTATGACGCTCTGGAAATCCCGCACGATTGTTGGATAGGGATGTGGTCCCACTGCAGATCCGATCAAATAATATGTATCTTCAACATTTGATATCCAATCCCTTAATGCTTCATTAATTGCATCCTTCAAGGTCTGACTTCCAGAACTAACTTCATGAACCTTGGCGCCGAGTAGCTGCATTCTCAGAACGTTCTGGCTCTGCCTCTGAATGTCTTTGAGACCCATGTAAACCTCTGCGTTCAGATCGAGTGCTGCACACGCAATTGAAGTTGCAACCCCATGCTGTCCTGCACCTGTTTCTGCAATAATCCTTTTTTTTCCCATCTTTTTAGCCAATAGTCCTTGCCCCAAGGTGTTGTTAATTTTATGAGCGCCTCCGTGTAGCAAGTCTTCTCTTTTTAGGTAGATCCTTGCACCGCCTGCGTATTCCGTTAGATTCTTTGCGTAGTAGAGTGGAGTTGGCCTTCCTGCGTATTCATTTAGATAATAGCGTAGTTGGTTTTTAAACAGAGGATCTTTCCGAGATTTGACATATGCCCTTTCTAGGTCCTGGATTGGTGGAACCAGCGTTTCAGGTATATAGCTTCCCCCGTATTCTCCAAATCTTCCCTTGCTATGACGATCTTTAGGCATTTTATTGTGATGCTCTAGAATTGAATTATCATGCTATTAAGACGTTATCTTCAAGTAAATCCCAACACCAGGAATGCTTCCCCAATTAGAATGATATATTCATGGACTTTCAGTGGCTTGGTAGCGTCGGACCAAATTTGTTCTTTCTTATAATCGTTCGGAAGGACGTGCCATAACTGGAAAATAGATTGACCATCTGAATGAAAAAAAAATCTGAACCTGCGCCCTCGGATCGCTTATATAGTTCAATGTGATACATAATAACACTGCTACGATTTGAGTAGTACAGCTAGCGGGTTTATCAAGACTATTGAATCAGGATCAAAGCATCTATTGATCAAGAGGTTTACCTTTAGATATCCAGAGGAGAAATTG
>JARBAV010000398.1 GCA_029237515.1 Nitrososphaerales archaeon | reverse complement strand
CAGAGAATCTGGCCGGGGGTCCGGAAGTACCAAACATTGCTGCTTCCAACCTATTTGATACTCATTCTATGGTTCTAGGGGATAACATAAAGAATCTTATGATACTTATTCCAAACGAGGCACACGAATCTACTCATCAACCAAAAGACCAGTTACCCCTTGCAAATCAACCTTATCTTCCTCAAGATGCCGTTGTAAATAAGGGAACTACCGTCACATGGTTTAATGGAGATGTAGACCATGATCATACAGTAACTCAATCAGGTGGTAGTGATTCTTCCAGTACCGGATTTGAGAGCGGAGATTTCGCATATAATACTCCATCTAGATCAATCACATTTAACGATACAGGTAGATTCAACTATCTTGAGGCTGGCGTTAATGATAATGATCCCAATTTTGTCATGAATGGAACAATCAATGTAATCAATCAAGCGAATTCGTTGACTGGTACAAATACAACTTCTGGAAGCCCAGACACAGTTGGAACTTTAATGGTTCCAGCCCAAAGTTTAGACCAATACATTTCCACATTGACTTCGAAGGGATTTAATGTCGATAGTACTCACACCTTTGCAGATCTTCGTGGAGGACAGAAAGGAACAGGGCCTGAACAGACTTATATTGTTTGGACTACTTCAGGTATGAAGCTAGATCAGGTCTTTTCTGCATTGGAGGAAATCTCTCCATCTCTACCTTATAGCTGAAGAAGTCGTAACTAATGCCAGAACATCAACGGGATACTGAAACTATCTGAGACCACCGTGATTTGTTAGTATTACTTACTGTAAATTCAGAATGGGGTACTTATGACATACTATGATATGACTACAATCCAGAGATTTCTGGAGTCGAATTACTGTTTTTTCTGCGATATGAAAAAATGACAATCGATCCTAAGATCAAATCGATCATGTCACCCAGATATGAGGTTCAGCAACGGTCTGTGTAAGAGCTGCTGCGTAGCCAATTCTAGCCTTATTCATTTGGTTCCGACAGAGTAGCCTAGTATTACCGATGATTACAAGGATATTTTACGTTACGAAGTTGTGCATTCAAGCCCTGACGGTAGAATTCAGCATATCAAGCTAAAGAGAGGAATTTCACCCGCGGAATACAGAATATTTCAATAGTTCTTGAATAATAATGCATCCAGCTTCAGGACTAATTAATCTCCAAGCTAAATTATTGCGCTATCCTTGTTGCTGTTGTGCTTGAGTGCCTTGCAGATATGGGCCCCAAATGGTATTCATCCACTGCTGAGCCATTTTCTGCCATGCCTCCAGGTATGTAATGTAATAGGAAGAAACATTTTCAGTGCTTTTTCCTGATTGCTCATTTACCGTATCAGTTGTCTGAACAAATGACTTGTTTAGTACTTTCATGCTCTCAAGATAGCCAGTATAGTATTCATTCATCGTTTTGAGATACTGGTTATACATTTCAACCCATATTGATGGTGAATACATTCTTTTGATGTAGTTATTATTATATCACATAAACTTATGAATCGATAAATCAGATATATTTTCTTGTACTTTTCTAATAAACTAACTCTTAAATTGGGTTGGGTTAGTACCGGGTTGGTTGGTACTATTTTTATTTATTGATTTTGGCGTCTGATTACATTTGAATTTATTTGATTCAGTACTTGCTAAGCAGGACGACGTTTCGTGATTATTCATCGTCATCATAATAATCCGAATAATTTGCGTCGAGATGAATTCCCGTACCAGTATACTTGTAATATTCCGGAAGAATATCCTCTTTTATCGCTCTCATTTCACCCTTCATTAATTCCCATTCTGACTTTAAGATGAGTTTATACTCTTCTTTCAATTCCGTCATCACCTTGTGCTTTATCTTTTCAATATTCTGAAGACGATCGGATTGCAATTGTTGAATTTGTTGCTGAAGTCTAGTTTCAGAGTGAATAGTAAGCAGCGGTATAGCCTTCACATACTCCGCAAGTCTATCCTCTTCTGTCATTCGATTGTATGATGGCTCCTGCCCTGGAAGTCTGTGTCCAATCAAGTATTCTCGTGTTGGATAGTCAATTTGCGCTCTAGAACATTGATTAGCATACCACTTGCGAAAGCTGTGCGTCCTCATGATTTGCTTGCTATTTCCAAGAGGAAAGCCCGCTTGTTTCAGCAAGCTTTCTATAATTAATTGAATGGCTCTAACTGATGTTGGTTTTGGAGCCTTTGCTGTAAACGGATTGTCTAATGTCACTTTGCTGCGTAGAAGTGGTGACTTTTCATTCAATTCTTCACCGCACCTCTTTCGGAAGTCAAAGTAATCATCGCTTTAGCACATTCAGGAGTCGTGAACGTGTAATATCTATCTTTTTTAGACTGACTGTAGACATATACCAAATAGAGACCAAACTCATCCATCTTCTTAATATCCGCAGATCTGGAAGGGCTCCCATCCTCATTCCTGTGGATGTCATGAGCAGGATAATGACACGGGAACGAATATCACATATGTCAAGTATCTTTTCTATTTCATCAGTAGAATATGGCCTATCCTGATTATAATGACCTTCATCGGCAGGTAAGAATCGTTTAATTTTTTTTATTTAATACGACGTCATTCATTTCAAAGAAGTGCAATATTGCAGCACAGTATACCTGGATACTCCAATATTTTAACTTCTTAACTTCCTTGAAGTATTCAGTATGGCTTATGATTTTGGACTCTATAACATAAGCATTAGTATCAACTAATGCCTGTAAATCGTCATTTTTCACTGTTATTTCGATAAAATGTTTGAACGCATGACGGTAGGTTCGTTTTGTATCTGAAGACTTTAATCCATCAGTTACTTGATATATCCTTCTTTCCTCTTTTGTTGCTGCTGCTGTCTGCCGCTCTATAGAATGAAGATGGAACAGCAGCAGGAGCATCTGTCACCATATGTACGTAAACTGATATCTTGACTCAGGTATTTATATGAAGGAAATGCTTCGTGTAAATACTTTTAAAGCTCGTAAACGATAAACCATTGTGCCAAGATGTTTGGAAAAATCAGCGCGATTATCCTCTTAGTTGCAGACGCTCCCAAACTAATTAGATTCTATAGAGATGTCCTTGAGTTGGAAGTCAAACAAGAATCTGAAGATTGGATAGAATTATCTACAAAAGAAGGATCTACAGTCCTCGCACTATACCCTAAAAGAGACAAGAAAAAACCCGCTAATGTCAAACAAGGTTTAGATAGCGGTCGGAATACGCTAATAGGATTTAATGTAAGCGATTTAGACAGCGTCTGCAAGGAATTGGAGAAAAGAGGGGTAAACTTCTTTAAAAGACCCGCCGAGGAATCATTCGGCAAACATGCTATAATTGAAGACCCAGAGGGCAATCTCATTTCAATTGCAGAAATGAAGCTCAAAGATGAATACACTCAGATATCGTACTATCATGGATTTGCTCCAGAATAATGAGGGTTCAATTCGTACTTTCAAGGCTGGACACTTGTAATCAAAATCAAATCTATTCTGTACGCCGCATCAATATAGGTAGCATAATTACCTGTTGACTGTGCTCAGTCTTTAGCTCGGTAAACGCCAAATATTGGGTTTTCAAGATAAAATGGTTAGGTCTTTCTAATAGGTTAACACGATAAATCTTGTCAGTGGTACAGAGCATTACGTAGCCACATATTCACAACCTGAAAATATTTTTTGTGTTTCTTGACATCATCAAATCATATGAATCTTCATCAAGTTCAAGCATTCGAACGAATCCGAGGTAGGAATCCATGTTAGAAATGGGCCAATCACTTCCATATAAAAGGCGATGAGGTTTGCCTACATAATTTAGCAAATCATTTATCTGACTAACATATCGGGTAGCAGAAAGTAATCCAAAATCTCCAACGACTAGCCCAGAAATATCTGAATAGACATTGGAGTTCTTGTACAAGACTTCTTGGCAATCGGCTATCCAAGGGTTCCCCAAATGACACATGACTATCCTCAACTCCGGATTGTCTACTGCAATGTCATCAATATTCAATGGATGGGCATACCTCAGCTTAGCCGTGCTTGAATAAGCGTCTCCAGTATGAATCATGACAGGAACTCTATATTCCATACAAATATCGTACACGTTCTGATACTTCTTGTCGTATGGATAATAGTGTTCATATCCACTATACAGCTTCATGCCTTTAATGAGACCATCTTTGAGCCAGATTCTGCATTGTTTCAAATCTTCCTCAGTATGATTATCGATCGTAAAACCAGCTACAATTCCGATTCTATCTCTTATATTT
>JARBAV010000397.1 GCA_029237515.1 Nitrososphaerales archaeon | reverse complement strand
ATATCTTATCTACTTTTATGCTCAGTGACATGATTTGGGCTGAGAGTTCGGGTTCGGTTCTTATCATTTTTACATCAGGCCGTTATTCATATTATGAATATAATTTCAGCCCCAAAAACAACCCGAAAAAATAGGCTTATTTATGTTCCCCTCTTCAAATTCTATCCAGACATTGGAACCTATATTAGGAACAAAAAACATGTCAACTTTATTTTGGGCATGGTATAGCCCATCCAAGTTCATCACGATTTACAACAGAGGGTACGCTATCCCTGAGTCTTCCAAGAGCCTTGGGATCCCTATTGTTTGTAACGACTCCTCTAAATTTTCCATAAAGTTTTTTTGAATTCGCATTTTTCATATCTTTTTATAGAAATTATTGATCCATATATGTTATAGAACCAAACAGATAATATCCGCCGACTATGGCTGTTGTATTTCCGGTCGGTCCTGGGCCGAATGGATTGTTACTAGGTATTGTTAAATTGAAGGGAGGGGTTTGAACCCTATCGACAGAGGGATCTAATCTAACTCCATCCAAACGAGCTTCCATTAATACATTCTCATTCGCTGATTTGCTACATTGTATAAGCTCATTTTCTAACTTAAGACTCTGATCAGATAGAAAGTCACATTCTCCAGTTAGCAACGGTACTAGAAATGCATGTCCTTCAGGAATTTCATATTGTCATACTACCTTACCACTACTTGTCGCTGCGCCAAGCCAAAATTCAACACCTACGAAAAAGCTTCATGAGCTAGATAACAGGTTAGGGCTAACTAGGATCATCCAATAAGTATTCTATTGTGATTCAGCCGTGAATCAACTTTAAAATATCGTAAACCAAGTTTAGATCAGCATCTACCTCAGTACTTACGAGAAGAAGATGTTCACTATCTACAGGTATTGTAAACCGCCGAACCTTTTCGTATTCAGCCATCGCATACTTTCCTTTTCCGATACTACTTTCCATAGTATCGCGTAATTTCCATCTATTCCACGCCTGGAGAACCGATGTTTTTGTTTGATCAGGAGATAGTAAGCTGTTTGTACCTCCGCGCATGCCCCCATACTTGATTTCACCACTCCGATCGCAAATTGCAGCGAAACGAATCTTCTTATCTAGCTCAAAAGTATCATTCGAGAGCTTCTGGTAATCCATGACAATTATATATAATAACATAGATCTATAAAAGTTAATTTAGAGCCCACCTTTCTATCTCCAATTGACTTCTGTAAGGTGGTACCTATTGCCTATACCTAGCTCAAGTCTGGTGTTTAACGACTTATCATCTTCTTTAGTTTATTATACCCACAAAATGGTAGATAAAATATTAATTCTTCTTGTACCCCATATAGTCTCTGGTTGTGTCCGAAGTCGATCCGCCTGATACTAATAGTGGTGAAAGAACAGGGATAATTTATGGGACCGAAAATGTAATAAAATTCTCTACCCAAGGGTTGTCTACGGTTGAAAAAAGAGTAGATGTCTGTGGTGACTATTCTATGCCCTCCGTTATCCTTGCTTCTGAGCCTGTTAGAAAGGGTTACTTTGAACTTAACAGGAGAGGAGTAAGAATAAGGTGGATTACTGATATAACCAAGGAGAATGCTTCTTCTTGCAAAGAAATAATGAAGATTGCAGAGCTCCGTCACCTGGACGGAGTTAAAGGTGGCTTTGTAGTTGCTGACGAAAAGGTATATGTTGCAACAGCAATACTCCAGATGAAAAAGCCAGTGACCCAGCTTATCTACAGCAATGTCAAGGCAATTGTAGAACAGCAGCAATACATGTTTAATACACTTTGGGATAAAGCAATTCCCTCTAAGCAGCGAATAAGAGAAATTGAAGAAGAGGTAGAACGAGAATTTATAGAGACTATTAGGGATCCTTACGAAATACTTGATATTGGTTACAAGCTCATCAAAGCGGCAAAAGACGAAATACTAATAATCTTTCACACTGCTAATGCCTTTCTTCGACAGCATAAAGCAGGAAGAATAGATCTTCTTGTTGCAAATGTGGATAGATACAGAATACGTGTAAAGATTCTGGTACCAATAGAAAATAAAATACGAGAATCAGTCGAAAGGTTGGAAAAAATCAATGGGATACAAGTACGAAATATTGAACCAACTATGCAGACAAGGGTTACTATCTTGGTAGTAGATAGAAAGTACTCACTTGTAGTTGAATTAATGGATGACTCAAAAGAAAATTCGGAGGAAGCAATAGGTTTGGCTACATATTCAAACAGTCGATCGACTGTATCGTCTTATGCCTCGATATTTGAGACCCTTTGGAGACAGAGTGAGCTGCGGGAGGAACTCTTTATCCGTAGCATGGCACAGAAGGATTTCATTAAAATAGCTGCTCATGAACTGCGTAACCCCATACAACCAATTTTAGGTTTATCTGAAGTTCTTTTGCAAGCAGAGTCTATTTTTGATAGTAGTAAAAATAATCTGCCAATACAAAAAGAAATGGTAGAAATAATTGTTAGAAATGCAAGACGACTTCAACGCCTAACTGAGGATATACTTGACATTACTAGAATTGAAGGTAAAACATTAAAGTTGAATAAGCATAATTTTATTCTTGTCAGAACCATAAGAGGAATGATAAAAGATTATACTTCTGAGGCCAGTAATAAGAATATAAATATTTCCTTCAGTGCTTCGAAGGAGCTTGATTCTGTTAGTATATTGGCAGACGAGGAAAGAATCAAACAGGTAATCTCAAACCTCTTAGATAATGCAATAAAGTTTACGGAAGGAGCAATATTTGTTACTGTCGAGATTTCACCAAAAAATAATCAAGTACTAGTGAATAGTAGTACTGGTGGGAACATATACAAAGCTTATACAGATAAGTGAACAAGATATCCAGAAAATCCATTCCCTTATCAATCTTGAACGTAATCATCCTATTTTGGAATAACTTATTTTAGATAATTTCCAAATTGAAATTCCTTTATGTTTACTTAGAGGAATATAATAACAAAAGGGTTCCGCAATGGAAATGGAATCCAGCACTTAGTTCCGGTATACTTATAGCCAAATTTGGGAAGATATACTTATGCGGCATACCGAAAATCTCAGAATTGGATCAAATAATGAGATAGAGGGGAGATTCGTTAAAGAAGCTCGACATAGGTCACCGGATATACCAAAGGAAATTGTAGAGCATTCATGGTTAAGTATGTCAGGGTATGATCTTGCAACGTTAGAAGGAACTTCTGGTCCCAAAATAAATCCTCGAGATCAGCTAATCCAGCAAGACGACTCTGAAAAGTTTTTGTCCGGTCAATCAATCAAGTGGTTAGAGGAACCCAATACTACTAGAATTTTTCATGGAATTTACTTTACAACGGGGCCCTTACTAGATTAAACTAATTACTACATCTCATTTAGAACAGACCGCCTAATTAACCGCAGGTTCTTAGAAGAGCAGACAACCAACTTCTCGAATAGCCTAACTATGCGTTCTATTTACCTCAATTCCAAAAGGGAAAGGTAGACGACCAAAGGACCCGGGTTGAAGATAATATATTGGCCGTTTACCATTGAGACTTGCCTATTGTAGCATTATTGAGAAGGATCGGCCTTAATTCAATTGCGCATTTAGATCATTTAGAATATAGAGTTTAATCAAACAAGTGGACGGCTTTGAACAATGAGTTTGAGTCCTCAACACTTTATTACTTCATCCAGGGTCATGCAGCAATAGTATTTAGTAACCTAAATCTGCAGTTCCTTTTACCTCCTTGCTAGTGGTATCATAGGTTTCTTCGTAACCTTGCTATATAATGATTAGCCCAGACGGCCATTTCCTATGCATTAATACCTGACTACACGATCTATAATCAAAAGGATCTTAAACCACAATCTGGTAAATTGTAGTACACGAAGATTCCCCTTCTATAGATAGGCGACCAACATTGTGTACAGCCATTCCTCCATGGTCGTCCTATCTTTCTGCAATAAGATAGAAAGACTAGTGCCATCCTCGTTGCAACATAAGGCAATACTGGCACACCGCAAAGAACTAATGGAGTACCAAAATAGGTATATGTCTATCCATTCTAGGTTCAACAAACTCATCACAGCTTTGAGGACTGTAGTAAAGAAAGGCGACGGAACCTTAGACAGAGAGGAAACCAGACACGACGATGTGTATGACTAATTTCGGATGTCGCTGCTATTTGTCACTAACACTGCGTACTTTCATAATAACTATTCTGGATTAGTCGACTCAAGCCAGCTCAAACTATCAAAGACAACTTCATCTGATACCCCTCATTATTTTACTTGCCTCTGGCTGGGGAAAAATCTCGTATAATGACCTGGGTCTTTTGTCCTCGAAGACTATATCCGCATGCCATTTGGAACCAAAGGCTGTAAGCTGAATCAGTATCGGCCTTGTATCTCGTCCTTTTTCTGTAAGGCTCCATACTACCATTATTGGATCTCTTTTGCCTTCAACCCGTTCAATAAACCCTTCTTCCTCTAGCTCTCTTAAACGCATTGATAGAACTCTCGGAGTAAGACCTGGGATAGATTCTAAGATTCTATTGAAACGTACAATCTTGAGAAAACCTATATCTCTAAGTATTAGCAAGGTCCATTTCTTTCCAAGTACGCCCAGACTGGTCTTAATTGGGCATTGGATAAATTTGACTTGAGGCCAAATAGCACTATCATAGTCATTGTGGGCCAATTCTGATTGTTGATCCTCGCTGCGGTGCGACAATAACCCTTAAGATCCGTTTCGTCTTTATAAACTATACTTAGTATATTATTCGGAGAAATCAAGGATTACTAGAGTTAGAATCTTCTAGCAATTAGTACATTTTATTCATCAACTACAAGTCTTTGTAAGAGGACGCATCGCTACAGTTCAATATATAATCATCATATCCGTCACAAACCAGTTTTTGGATCGTGTTCGTATTCTCTCCTTTCTTAATGCCATTATCTTGCATTTGAATGAGGTTATGCTTAGGACTTCCACGACTATGTTGAATATCTAAACATATTCCATTTGATTTGAGTGGTCCATAAAAAACCCGTCCATATAATTAATTAAGCATAATGTAGAATTGACTGCTGCAAAATAAGAAATCTTGTACATCTTACAAGAATTCAATTTATAGAAATGTAAACTGAGAACACTTTCAAGCTTAGTAGCAAAGGAAATTTCCTGAGGCAGGTAGCGGCACTAGTATTGTTACTATTATAATCGCTACTATAGCTATTATAGCTTTAGTTTATAGCATTATGGTACTATTTTGCATAATATATATTTGTTAATCGTGCCTAGTTAGTCATCTACCACCCATACCAAACAGCCGGCATGAATAAATAATAATTTGATAAAGATCGGGGAGGAATGTAAGTATTTTAAGACGGCATTTAACTACATTGCATCCTCTCCACGCCTCTTTGTGGATAGGTCTATTATAGTGGGTACATCCGAAATGATTATTTTGCCGCCTAAAGCGTCGCCTAATTTATCGACCAACCTATTTATCAGGACTTCAACTTGATCGTCCATTAGTATTACTTCGACCTTGGTTCTTGGAATAAATTCGGGAGTATATCTACCTGTACCTCTTCCAATAGCAATTTCTTCTGGTTTTATCATCCCTCTTTCCTGAACTCTATAGTGAGTCATACCACCAGAATTCGTGTTTTTCAGTACTTCACTAACATCATTTAACTTTCTGTGTGGAATTATTATCTCCATCTTTTTCAATTTAATTAATCTACCTCAGAATCATTCTTATTCATATAGGGCTTAAAAATCTAATGAATAAAGTTTAAACGATAAGGTTAATTCTAATTCATATATCTTTATACTTTGAGCTGCTGCGTGGTAAATGAGCGATGTTTATTCATTGCTTCTTGCTTTTACTTGGAAATTACTTGGAAATTGAAGATATTGAAGACGCATTATGATAGTCCGGTTACTGCTTTGGATCACTAAAGATGAATGACAGATGAAAGCATGAGTAGCTTTAATGATAGCACATACTTACTTCTAGACTTTAGATTGGCTGCGCGGAGGTAATTCCTGAAGGGTCCAAGTGTTACCATCCGGATCATTAAAATGAACGAACTTACCCCAAGCTTGTGTGTCGATGTCACTAATGTCAACTCCACGCTTTTTAAGCTCATCATGAGCGGCCTGAGCATCTTTAACTACCATTTGTAGACCTTTAATAGAACCAGGTTTCATATTGTCTGCAATACCAATCCCGAAACAAATTGAACAGGCAGATCCTAGAGGTGTCATTTGAACAAAACGTAGCTTCTCATTCACGGTATGGTCATGGTCTAAGTTAAAACCTAACTTATCTTTATAAAAATCACGTGCACGATCCACATTAGTTACTGGAATTGCCACCAATTCAAGTTTCATTTCCATAGATAATCCCCCCTCCTCCATACTTTCTAAACCATTATTAGGATTTGGTTCCATATAATGCATACTCAGTAGAGTATATCCTTCATAAGGAACGACCTAGATTCCTGTTCATCGTCGTCACGTAGATTTGTTTCGCACAATTTACTCAAAACAGTAACTCGGCCGATTATTTTACTGTCTCCACATTTTTTGCATTTAGAAGCAAGTCCTAATTGCGCAAGTAAAAGGTAAGGTGGGCCGTTCTTTTCTTATAATATATTAACTCACACTCTATTCGTTAAGGAGCGATTGCCATTCTGCAGGCACCCGTCCAGCTGGTCCAGGCACGGGTTGGTCCAAGGGATGGGCGTGGGGGCCTGGTAACTTGGGCCCGGTAAAGAAATCTCTTGTGCGGTAATCATAGAACCAATTCTCCCCGTGCTCGAAGCTCGTGATAATGGGATGGCCAGTGCTCGCGTTGTGTTTTGAGGCATGTTGGCTTGGAGAGTTATCGCAGCAGCCAATTCGCCCACATTCGGCGCATCTGCGGAGGTGTAGCCACCAGCCGCCCGTTGCCAAGCAGTCAACACAACCTGTACCGGTCGGTTTTGCTTTTGGATTGATACCCTCTCTCAAACTTCACGGTCTCTCCTGTCTCATTTGTACTCAAACTGACTGTTGTAGTATATATCTATGTGGGACATAATTCGCCAAGAGGAGAAGGAAGGAGGGTTGTCCTTGTTTTGGCAATAACGATTCAATATGGGTTTTTGTGTGGCTTGATAAGCCAGTATGAAAAAGTTCCGATAATATGTGCAAACCCTGCAAAGGTAAGGATAAAGGATAGGGGAAGGAAGCCTATTAATACTGCACATGCTGAAGCAGCAAAGATGATTATTGCGATTGAGGGAACCGAAATTTTTCTTTTTTCTGCTTAGTTTCTAGGGTGTTATCGGGTTTACGGCCTGTATATTCTAGTATGGTTAGGAAAATAAATATGCCCACGATAATAGAAGCGTCCACTTGAAGTAGCGTAGCAGGTTCAATGGTTACCAACTGTCGGGCTTGGTAGGTTTATTCAGCGCTCTTGTTAAGTCTTTAGGCGTTACTAATCAGGGAATATCAAACTCTCCTCGTGGTATCGCTTGCGATATTCAGTCATTTAAGACCTAACAACTGAAGTTGAATAGGTCGTTAATATATTTCAAAAGGAAAAAAGAGGTTACGCGTTGTTCTTGTTCAGGGTACAGAAAGTCTAAAGATCACAGTCTAGTGCCAAAACTGCGAGGTAAGTAACACACTGTTTCAGAACTATCGATAGATCTCGTATATGCTAAGTATGCATAGTACTTATTTATCCTATGAAGTTTATTTGCATTTATTGTCACAGGATTATGAACCAGAGCAACTTTACAGGTTTCATTAAAGATAGCGATAACAAAGATGCAGAATATCACGCTTGGCGCCATCTGACGTCTAACGAAGAGGAAACTGAAGCAAAGGCGGAAATGCTTTTGCAACTGTGTTAAGTAGTCAATACCAGAACATCAACGAAAATCTGAATGCATCAAATAAATCATCATGACTCGTTGCATCTTTGTCCAGGACCTTGAACTTGGTAAGTGGTGCTCTAGATAGATTAAGCGCAAATCCACAATCGCTGCAAAATTTAGGCTTGCTACGGTAATCGCTGCCATACATATAAAGATGTCCGATTCTGGAAGTACAACTTCCCCTAAGGCTAAATTCAGCGCCTACCTAAGTAATTCCATGCAAAGGATTGAATCTTCTGCGAAAAGTGCAAAGGAAATCGTGATGGAGTTTGTGCAGGCTACGGAGCACCAAGACTTTCAAACGGCCAGAGGCTATTTGAAGGAAAACGTATCGTACGTGTCGCCTCTTAATTCGTTTAATAGGGCTGAACCATACCTGAAATATAATTTACACCTGTACCAGACTGGGCAATTAGCCAAATTCGACGTCAAGGAGTTCGCAGATAGCAACGATGTCTGCATTCTCCACGAGTGGAATTCTCAACTTGTGTGTGTATGGTATCATGTCGATGATGATGGGAAAATAAGTTCGATTAAGGTGATCTTCGATCCACGACCTTACCTTCAGTTCCTTCAGCAGAAGTAGTCCTAAAAAAATAATATAGTCAATGTCATAACATCAACCACTGCATTTCATTTTCTTACCTTTTTCTAAAACTTCCTGTAACCCATTACCAAGTTGCCACATTATCAAACTTTTTCAAAGCCGTATGTATTTCTTCAGCAATGTCCTTGTATACAACCGCCTCTAATATGGCATGATCCGTCTCACATTCTTCACTAATCTTTATGAATTTCAAAAACTCCTGAGTCAAATCCTGCTTGATATTTGCATTCTCACGCTTTGTTTGACTCACTGTATCGGGTTGATTCCGCTCTTCTTCAACAAGCCTATTAACAAGTTCGCGTAGTCTTCTTTCCCTCTCTTCGGGGGCTACATAACTACCTGGGGCTGACATTCCTAAACTCATATCACCGCCCAGAATATTTAGGCTTTTGTAGTTGATTATGACCCTCTCTCTGTCTACTGCCACTTCCTTCCAGATTATATCGTTATAGTCAGACCACAATACCAAAAGAGTAGGATCCTCATAAAAGATGTTTAATACTGGGTCGCATGGTAGATCAGACGCGAATTAGTTTTAATGTTTGCGAACGTCTCTGTTAAAGACTTGGTGCATTAGTCCTCTGCTGGCAATAGACAGGGTATCAAAATCTTACAGTAGTGAAGTTTTAGTTTTTCTATTCCCCTTCATCTGAATCAGAATCGTCATCGGTAGAGTCTTCATTTCCGTCTCCTCCGTTATTCTCTGTCGAAGCTGACTGT
>JARBAV010000396.1 GCA_029237515.1 Nitrososphaerales archaeon | reverse complement strand
TTCCGAACGGTGTCTAGGGGGCCTTCAAGTTCATCGACTACGAAACTACGATCCTTTAGGTTTGATAATAAATTAGTCATCTCTAAATTTTTTGAAATAAATTTGAAAACCAGATAGCTAAGTTCTGTTGATCAGGATGCCTTTACTTTCTTATAGGCACAACTCTAGCGCCAATGTTATACTTAAAATAAATTTGTATGTGTCAATATTTCGGAATTAACATAATCCCAACTTCTATCGATAAGTAATTTTGGTCTAATAATTTACCGGATATGGGTAATGTACCCAATAAAGGTAATATTGAGAAGGGCTTTCACCAATCTAGATTCACGGTGAAGCCACCAAAACGAGTATAGAGAATTCGTCCGATGGGGTATAACCAATGACGAAATTATATCTAAACTGTTTGCGTTAATTCTAATATGTCAGCCCCCAAGTAAATAGAATCTCACATATTTCAAACAGGTCATTCGACCAATGGCGACATGTCACTTACAGTCCATGCTTCCTTTATCTTGTCTCCTTCAAAATGAAGAATTTCAACTCCTTGAGTCTCAAACTTCTTATGAGTTGCAGGAAAGTCGGCAAAGTCCTTTTCGTGCGTAGCTTTTAAGGTCCACCTAACTGCCATCTTGTTTTGATCTCCAAAATCATCTAATATTGTGACCTTCATATCTGGAAACGCGGAGAGATCTTCAGACACCCACTTTTTGAATTCCTCTATGCCCTTAACCTCCTCACCCATCCCATGGTAGACTATGTCTGGAGTTACGAAGTTCTTTGCTGCCTCAGTATTCCGGGCATTAAATATTTCTTCCACAAAGTTTTTGACCATTGTGCTGTGTTGTGTGTTAGACATGTTATGTAACTATCCTCAGTAGCCATTAAAGATTTCTATATATCTTTGTGAATTTTGACACAGTTGTGAATGGTAATACAAAAGGGGCTAAAAGAGATAAACAGGTCAAATTCTCGAAGACACATGGAATTGATAAATATCAACTACACTGTATTTACGTCCATTATCTCAAAACAACTGGCAATGCCTAGTGCCATATTCCTATTGCCAAAGCCACCACCACGACTCCCACAATTCATCAGTTTATTGGTCGATTTGAGATCCTATTGTTCCTTCGCTGCTCTTTTGGAGCATCTTGTATCTGTTTATGAATCATACTCAGTTCAAGTCTAGCATCTAAGAATTATGGTGGTTATAGCAATTCATTAGGTTAACCAAGCTAACAGTAATATCGATATATCGTAATATTTATTATATTGATCTGACTGCACTAATCGTATTATCAAATAATGGAAATTACATCTGGGTTCATCGATTTTCGAAATCGAGTCTATTTGGATAGAATTTCTAGATTAGTCCGAGATCTGAGTTCGACTAGCATTGATAGTCAGCTCTTTGTGAATCAGATGGTTTCTTTAAGTAAGCTACTATCGAGTTTTCACAGGAAGTTGGATAAATCAATTCCAAGCATTGACAAAAATGCACAGGATCCGGCCTACTTTATTGCTGCATACTTCGACACAGCAAATTTAGGCGATGCGATATTGGTGTACAGGATAATAAGGTCCCTAACAAGGATCATTCTTCTCTATGATAGATTTTATGAGACAGGCAACAATAAAGACGCTTTGCTCGCAAAACAAGTCAGAAAATCTCTCAATGAATTTCTACAATCGGGGAGTAACTTACAACATCTTGTTTACTCCATCGATTATTGGTTAACGCAGTTTTCGGCATTTTGGGAATTTGAACGAACCATAAAACATCAAATTAATAATAATTCTACGTTCTCATATAATGAGATTAGGCATTTTAATTTAGCAAAATCATCAGATGCTTCGCTAGTCTATTCAAGGGTTTTGGATGCAATGCTTCCAACCTTTAACGAAAACGTGGCGATGGTTCTTCATTATAAACAGGCGCTGCTTGATATACAAGATGATTGGGAAGACATAGAAAATGATATTCGGGGAGATATGCCCAACATCTTTGTTATGGCTGCTGTTAACTATGTTCCCTATCACAGAATCAAAGATTCTAGCCCTGAAATGATTAGAAAGGTAGTATTAAGTAGTATCAACTCCTCGGGAGGGCCTATCGGTAAATTAGTGCAAGAAATTCATGACTTAAGCAAGGGCGTTCCTGTTCCTAACAGCTTCAGCTTCCTAAAGTCCTTATCCAGTCGTTATGCTGAAACATTGAAACGAACGATATTTACAACAAATTTTTGATAAATACAATATTGATATTTTTGACGCTCTGTTGACTGGATTTCTGTAATCATAGGATGTAATTTGGCTTCACTATGTTCGGACAATCATATGGCATGTCAATCCATTACGCCATGGTTGTAAACAGGTTAGGTATGTTGGAAAGTGCATAATATTCGCCGAACAGCATTTCCTTGTGGAGATCAACGTGTGCGGTCGCTTTGCCAAATAACATCCC
>JARBAV010000395.1 GCA_029237515.1 Nitrososphaerales archaeon | reverse complement strand
AGAAGCCATTGTCAGATACGCACCTTCAGAATTACCGGCGACTGGTCTCAGTGAAGCAGCTTTCGTTAGCTTTTCATACATCCCGCCCACGCCTCCCAAATCTGGATTCAGAAAATAAATTGAAGTAACGAAAACAAGAACAACTCCAAAAATAAACGCGGCATTAAGATATTCGGCGAAGAAGGTCGCCTTCAAACCTCCAAAGAAGGTATAGACTATTACCCCGATGGGAATAAGAAATGACGCGACATAGATGTTCACTCCTGTCAACGATTGAATGACTGCAGCCCCTCCCAGAACAAGCATGGCCGTTACAATGGTATTGGTCATAAGCGCGAAAAAGAGGAAAACCCTGTGAGCACTCCCCCCAAATCTTGCATTAATTATCTCTGGAAAGGTATGAGATGATGGCGCTTTTCTCTTAAGCTCAATCACAAGTATACCAAATAGTACCATCTGAATGCTAGCACCGGCTGCGTACCAAAATGGGCCACTGATGCCGAATTGATATGCTACAGTAGAAGATTGTAAAAGGGTAGCCGCCCACGTCCATGCAGAGACTAGAGAAGCTGCTATTAGGCCAGTCTTTACATTTCTACCTGCGGTGTAAAACCATTCGAATGTTTTTCTTGTCCCAAGCCATCTGTGCTCGACCCTTACCAGCAAAGTAACAGCAATCGCCATTATTAATCCGACACCGAGGAGTATGACGTATCCGATACCCTCAGAAAGGATCGAGGCCAAGAATTAGATCGCCATTTGTAGAGTATATAAAGGAATATATTTAAAATGAGGTCCGCTTTGAAATTCGCTTCATAATGAAAGAAATCGGCTGCAGTTAAAATTTATTTATGTTTTTTGCGTATTATACGTATATTAGAGATTATATTTAATAACGGCTTTAGTATTCAAGGTTCATAACAATATTGATGATTGACAATATTGATGAACTGATACTTTCTACTCTTAGTAAGGATTCCAAACAAGATACAAGAGAGATATGGGATTTTCTGAGAGACCATGGCTATAATTTAAGCGAAGATGAGATAGAATCAAGAATCTCGCGATTAGAAGATGACGAAGTGATCACTGGTTACACCATTTCAGTGAATACAAAGAAGATTCGTCGTCGGATTATCCGTGTTGCATTGGTCAGATTCAAATTTTCGCAGCATCTTGCAAGCAGGATTGAAGGTTTAAAGAAATACTTAGCGGATGCACCTTTTGTGCTCTTCTCGGGGCGTACTCGTGGAGGATATGATTGGATCTGCGTCCAGTCTTTTCTTAACGAGGAAATGGCTGATGAAGAGAGCGATATATATCGTAACCTATTTGGAGATATAATTCAATCGTATGAGGTGTATGATTTTATCCCGATGAAGGAACCTTCATATCATTCACTGACACACACTCCAGAGGAGTACAAGAGATTTCTTCATGAATGGATTCCTCCCTTCCTTGGGCGATAGTTAAGGACTGTTCTGCATACTCTCACAAATTCGGATCTTCTTTTCGAGTACATGTGTTTTTGTACCTAATGGTCTCATCAATTAGAGAATGAATTCTTAGTCTAGTCCCCATTAGAAAGCTGACGATCTCAGCTCGTTCGGCAGGTTCAACAGTCGAATGAACTTCGTCAATGAGGTTATCAATTCGCGCTAAGGTGATACGAAGGGCTAAGGTAGTCTTTTTTGTGAGTTTCAATATCTCTGATTTCCTGTTTAGTACTCTTGGTTGCATCTGACTGAACTGATCGGTCCCTGAACTGACCGCAATGGGTTTGGTTTTCATCAACGATTTCATCTCTCTAATTTGCCTTACTGTCAAATCATTTTTTGAGTCAATCTGTTGCACAATCATGTTCTGTTTCTCAGAAGAGATGCTCGTCAGCTCCAATGCTGAGCTCACATTAAGACGGTTTTCGATCACATGTTGTTTTACATCTTCAGGAAGTTTTAGGAGTTGGATCCTGTGCGAAACATATTCTTCACTCTTGCCGATTTTTGAGGCTAGCTCAGTGACTCCTCCCCACCCAAAATCAACGACGTATCTTCGGAATGCCTCTGCCTCCTCAATTGGATCCATAGATTTTCTTTGCATGTTTTCAGTTAACTGAATTTCGTATGCCTCTTTGTCTGCTAGCTCTCTAATCTTGCAAGGAATGAATCGCCAACGTAGTGATCTGCAAGCATGGAATCTTCGATGTCCCGCGACTATTTCGAAACCGTGGGAGAGGGGTCGAATCAAAATCGGTTGCAAGAGACCGTGTTCTTTAATGCTTGCAATTAGACAATGATCGTCATCTGACATACGGTGAAATCGATCACGCACAGCAAATTGAGAGGACCTTATCATTTTCATTTCGATTTGTTCGACAATGCTCGTGTCGAAAAATTCCATACGAAAAGGTGGAAGTATTAGTACTTATGGTTTACTAACGGTTAGCAAGTTGAACCTTATGGTCTCGTTCCGAATCCAAAAAATTTGATGCTATTTGTTGAATAGTTGAGTGGGTTGTCCTCTTATTCGTCATTTCCTCACGATTTTCAACTAGTAGATTAGTAAGAGCACAGGGATAATAAAGTGGATTCAAGAATACAGGTTAAATGACAAAACCTATCTTAAGCCTACAAAATATTCCATGTGAGACTCTAGGAAATTTTGAGGGTTTATTTCTGAGCGACGGGTTCGATATTGAAAAAGTCGACACTAGAAAACGCAAGGTCCCAAAAGATCCAACCCAATACAGTGCAATAGTCATTCTAGGTGGTCCAATGTCAGTGTATGAAAATAGCGACTTTATAAAGGACCAAATCAATCTCACACAAACAGCCGGTAAGAAAAAAATACCATTACTCGGAATATGCTTAGGGTCTCAAATTATCGCGCAATCTGCAGGGGGAACGGTCTTCAAAGGACCAACAAAGGAAATTGGGTGGCGCAAGATCATGATTGAGAGTTCTGGAAGTGAGGATCTATTTTCTGGATTTCACGATTTGAGACCGACTGTTTTTCAGTGGCATGGAGATACTTATTCTCTGCCTAAAGCAGCAAAAATATTGGCTCGTTCTGATATGTATCCACAGGCCTTTGCTATAGGTTCTCTAATTGGTATTCAATTCCATTTAGAGGTAACCGAAAAGATGATACAGTCCTGGCTAAGAAACTACAAGTCAGAAGTACTTTCTGAGAAAATCGATGTACAAGAAATGATGAAAGATTCAGCCGCCCATATTAATGAATTAGAAGAGTATTGCAGTGTAGTGTATTCAAATTTTTGCACAAAATTTTCTCTGTAGATTTCATTTTATTGTTACCATGTAAATCCCAATCAGGGTAAGGTATCATTTTCTAACACATTTGTCGTCGAAGATATTTTTCGTAGGACGAGAAAGCCCTCTCCATGCAGTCTAGCTCATGTTAAGAAGATAGTTTCTATCAAGATCTCTCGTGAAGTGCAGCATAGATAAACGGCAGTAGAGTGGTGGCTTCTCCGTGGATTGTGATACGAGATGCTTTTGAGGTAATTTTTCCCCATGATACGGCTTCTTCAATAAGGGCTCCGCTTAGACTCCCGTCCCATTCTGGACTGGTAGTCAAGTATACTGCGTAATCTAATCCCCCTCTAAACTGATTCCACCAAAGAGTATGATGTTTAGAAATGCCTCCCCCAATCATAAACGCACCAGTTCGCTTTGCATCATAAACGATGTCGGAAATGTTGTTCTGATCTTTAAGAAGATCAAGGCCAAAATCCCGGTGTTCTTGATGGAATAACCAGAGCTGACTTCCTACAGCACCATCGACAATGCCAGGTACTATCACAGGTATGTGGTTCTTACTGGCCCAATAAAGAAACGATGAATCATTTAACTTGCTACCTATGAAATCGAGGATTTCTGACGGTGCAATAAATTTCTTGTTATGGTCAAAATACAACTCGTTTAAACAGGCTCTGACCTTCTTTTCAATCACGGTACCATAATTTGCAAAGGGTATTAACACATTGCCCAACCTATGGATACCCACTTTCAAGAGAGAAGAGTCGTTTAACCTGAAATCGCCAGCATAATAATTCGCAGAAGTTCGTGCTATATCGTGATCTAGAGCACCACAGGTTGTTACAATACAATCAAAAGCATGTTCTTTTACTAACTCACGTATTATTCCTCTGGTACCCGTTGAGATAATCGCACCCACAAAAGAGAGAAACTTTACGCAGTTTCCGTCACCGCTCATAGTCTTCAGGATTTCGACACCATTTGCAAGGTTAACTGCCTCAAAGCCTCCAGAATTCTTCATTCTATTAATCAATTTGGAGGTTTCTGAATAATTAACTGGGTCATAGTCGTGTACAGGTCTCGCTAACAAGTCAATCGAAGACCTTCGACGGGGCTTGATGCCTTTTTGGTTAAGTCGAGAACCAGGTCCTGCCTTGGAGCGATTTATCTTGCTTGTACTGCCCACGCTTCTCATTATTTCAGACGTATAAAATACCTTTCATGAGATCAAATTTCTTGCAACTAATTACAGACTTTCAAGTCGGCAAGTTCGGTGCGTCACACTTTAGTCGCGAAATCTGATGCGTATGCAAAGTATTCTGGTGCGATACGTGGTCGATATTCTGGTTTGATCACATGGGTAGGTAATTTTAGATCAGTTATCTAGTCTTTCCGTGCTGGACCCGCTGTAGAAGGTTCTGTAACATGAAGTTCATTCAGGACCTTTACAACGCCTTCTATCTTCCAAATTTCTTCCCCGATCCGACGCTTTTGTTCGTAAGTTTGCACTGATCCTGCGATAGATACTATTTGGTCTACCACGTTGACAACGACTTTACTTGTCTCAATTTGAGAGATACTTTTCAATTTTGATGCTACGAGTGAGCGGAGCTCCTCGTCAGTTTTTCTTCCTGGGAGCTCCTCTTTAGAACTAACTGGGAAGCTGCCAGCCCAGTAGTAGCTATCTTTGGCATGGGGATGCTCTTTGTCGTCATCACTGACATTTGAGTCATGCATATTCTGAACAATACGTTCGATATTTTTAAGCGTTCCCGAACCTACATCACATCATGCAGAAATTTGCAAATCTCCTATCTTGAACATACATTTTAAAGTGAATGTCATGACACCTAAAGGAAGTGAACAAATTTCACAACTTTTCGGGGCGTAAAATAGACCCTCCTACCATTACAAGCGATATGGACGTTCGGGATTTAGTAGAATATTTTGGAGCAACAGGATTCAATGCTCGCCGGCTCTACGAAGCCTTACAGATCACTAAGCGGATGATGGATGATGGGGCATGCGTCTGCTTAACATTAGCTGGTGCTCTCGCTCCTATTGGGCTTGGGAGGGCGATTTCGACCTTGATAGAAAACGGGTTCGTAGACTGGATTGTTTCTACCGGTGCAAATGTGTACCATGATCTTCACTTTGCATATGATCTACCTGTAAGACAAGGATACTTCGACGTGGATGACAATATTTTATATTCAAAACAAATTGTGCGAATATATGACGTGTTTATCAAGGAGATTGGTACGCTTCAGAAGCAAGACGGGATCATCAAATCTGCAATAGAAACTGACAGACAAGTTCTGTCTGATGAACCATCAACAGCAGACTTGTGCAATATTTTAGGGATGTCGGCGAAAAAGAATTCAAAATATCCTGAAAAATCTTTTACAGTTTGTGCATACGAAAATGACGTACCGATTTATTTGCCGGCTATTGCTGATTCTTCGATTGGACTGAATATGCTTCCTCTTCTACTCGAAGACAAACCAATTAATCCTAGCGTGGTCTTGGATATTGCAGAATCAGCGGCTATTCTTTGGAAGAATAAGATATCTGGAGGAATTGAATTAGGAGGCGGTGTTCCAAAGAACTTCTTTCAACAAACCGGCCCTGCACTGTTTCAAATTCTCAAGTTAAAAGAAGGAGGTCAGGATTATCTCGTCCAATTCACAGATGCTCGTCCCGACACCGGAGGTCTATCTGGCGCTACACTACAAGAGGGCAAAAGCTGGGGGAAAATCAAATCTGCACATGAAGGAAATGTAATAGTTTACGGAGATTCATCGGTCTATTTTCCCATCTTAGCAGCATTCATTATGGCTGAGTGTAAGCCTCGTGAACGAAAGAGGATATACAAAACGAAAAATGCATGGGTAGAGGAAATGAAGTTAGCATATCTTCGCAGCAACAGCAAACAAAAGCGAATTAAAGCACATTAAAAAATGAGAAACGATCCGATCTCAAGATATGCCTTTGATTCAGTACTCATATTATTGGAGGAAGTGTCATGAACAATAGCAAGCGGGATCTAAAATTCGAAGTAAGAGAGATTAAAGAAGGCGATCTAAAAAAGGGATACTTCTCTACGCTAAAGAATTTGTCCGAATTAGGAAGCGTTGAAGAGAGCATGGAGAGAGCAGAACAGATATTAAACAATATCATTTCAAATCCGCTCCACAGAATATTTGTTGCGATAGACAAAGAGACCTCTGAGGTGATAGGTGCGACCACCCTCCTTGTCGAGCAGAAATTTATTCATAGCGGGGGAAAAGCAGGTCATATTGAGGATGTAGTAACACGTAAAGGATTTGAAGGCCTAGGGATAGGCTCCGCGCTTATAAGTCACGCATTGCACTTTGCAAAGACTGAGGGCTGTTACAAGGTCGTATTGGATTGTTCAGATACTAATATCAAATTTTATCAGAAAGCGGGTTTTAAGGTGCATGAAACCTCTATGAGATTCGACCTACTTTGAATTTCGAGTCTACTGATTTGCTCGGTTCACATTTGAAAGATTATCGTTTTCTGCAAATTCTGTTTCTGATTTTTTGATTGTTGCACGACTATTAATAAAATAGACTTAATCTTGCGGTCCGACTAATTTCTCTATTTGGAGTTTTAATTGTCTGATATCTCTACTACCGATTAGGTCAACAATTTCTATATTAGTCCTAAAGTACGAGATCGCTTCTTTGGTCGATTTTAATATGGGGTTGCTTCCTCTTGCACCTACTATTAGCCCGTCTTCTCTTATTCCGTAATTGTGAAGCGAAATCAAGGCTTGTCCAGGTAGATGCCCTTTGACATCTTTTCCACATAAAATCAAATAACGCAATTGGGTGCAACCGTGAACTGTCTCAAGAAGATTATCAATTCCTCGATTTTCAGAAAGAAGTCTTCCGACAAGAAAAATCTTGCGCATAATATCCTTACTTGAAATAATATCCTTTAGTAGACTCATGTCTGATAGTGTGCAAATGGCAAGCATATTGCCATTTCCTATCTCATAAGATAGCCGTATAGGAAGAACATATTCGCATATTTTGCCCGCAACTGTCTGCAAGGAATGCAGTGTTTTTTTCATGAATCAGCCAGCCGCTATAATTTGCCCGTGATACTGTATATTCCTTTAGGAATAGGTGAACAGCAAAGTGAAGAATCCTATCAAAGAGTATATACTGTGAGCATAATCGTCCCGTTGACACCAAATATATAACAATCCCCTCGAGTACGGATAACAAACTACTATGACAGAAGAAGGAGGAGATGAGGGAATAATTGTTATCTTTACTGGAAAGGGGAAGGGAAAGACAAGTGCAGCACTAGGGATCGTATTGCGATCAGTTGGACATGGTCAGCGGGTAGCAATGGTTCAATTCATCAAGGGAGAATGGTATTACGGAGAGCTAACATCCTCAAAAAGGCTCGAGCCAGAATTTGACATGGTAGTATCTGGTAGGGGATTTGTTGGGATTATCGATGACGATCTTCCATTGGAAGAGCATCAAGCTGCTGCTAAACTAGCCGTAGATATCGCGAAGAAGAAGGTTAGCTCTGGCGATTACGATTTGGTGATCTTAGACGAAATTAACTATGCTTTGAAGTTAAATCTCATCGTTATCGAGGACGCCCTTGAACTTTTGAAATGCAAGGCAAGAAGGACCTCGGTTATCCTAACAGGAAACTATGCACCGACTAAATTGGTAGAACTTGCTGACATGGTCACAGAAATGAAAGAAATAAAGCATCCATTTAGAAACGGGGTCAAGGCAATGAAGGGCATTGACTACTAGGTCTTGACTCTGATAAAGTCCATTCTAGGACACGAAGAGGAGATCCAATATGAAGTTTTTCTAGTGTCACCCTACTCACTAAATCCATCACAACCGGGCTAAACCTTCGAGTAAAATTACCTTGCAGAATGGGTTAATTAACCCCCAAGTACTGCTCAAATCACTCGGTCGTCAGTCTAATGGCAACGTTAAAGTAGGCGATATGTGGCGTTTACCGTTATAAATGATGACTGCCGAGGTTAGACGGCTTCCTGAAGAAGGGGAAATCGTTCTAGTTACGATAAGGGAGGTAACTGGTCATGGAGCTTACATAACTCTTGACGAATACGATGAAACGATTGGCTTTCTCCATATTTCCGAGATAGCTACAGGATGGATCAGAAACATCGAAAGGTACATCCGACCTAAACAAAAGACCGTTCTAAAGGTTATTCGAGTAAACAAGTCAAGGGCTGAAGTGGACTTGTCACTTAAGCAGGTTACTGGCGACGAGAGGAAATCGAAGCTGATAGAAGTTAAGAAAAATGAAAAAGCCTCAGCATTCATGGATATCGTAAAGAAAAAGGCAAACTTGTCTGATTCTGAAATGACTAGCCTGGAAGATGATATCCTAAAGAAATTTGATTTAGTCTACGATTTGTTTGAGGCCGTTTCAAGAAAGGGGATCGATTCTATTCGCAGTCTGGGGTTTTCCGAAGAAATCATGAAAGCGATTGAGACAGAGAGTAATAAGATCCAAATACCTCATGTAGAAATAATGGGAATTCTTGAAATTTCTCTCAACAAGGCAGATGGTATTGAAAGGATAAAGGATCTATTGGGCTCCGTAGAAATGTCAAAAGCTAACACTTCAATTAGTATAACTTATGTTTCGGCTCCAAAGTACAGAATGGTAGTGAAAGCTGATAACTTTAAAAGTGCAGAAAAGATAATGAATAATGCGCTAGAAAAAATCAAAAATGCGATCGGTCAGGAAAAGGGAACCTTTGATTTCAGGAGAGATCAATCCAAAAAGGTTCACTCGTAGGCATGAAGAAGCATCTTATGAGACTCTGCAAAGGCTGCTCTAAATACACATTGAAATCAAATTGTCCTGTATGTGGGTCTTTTACCATCAACCCACATCCCCCTAAATATTCTCCAGATGATAAATACGTACGCTATAGGGTCATGGACAGATACTCATCTAGTTAGCCCTGACATTTAATTGGAACTCGGACGGTCTACTTGTCTGTAAATCGATAAGAAATCACTTTCGGAATAGAGGCAGTGCCGATATTCGCCTTTTGAGTTTGGTACTTTCTATAGAATTTTTAAAAGTACTCTGTAGATGATATCTCCGATCCCAGCTGATTGAACTAGGCACTATTACCTCGTATTCACGGATAGTCTCAAGGATTGGCAGGTTGAGGACTTGTCATGTTTATCAAATTACCTGCCGCAAACCCTGTCGCATTTGTATTTACAGTCTGTTCTATTACGGCTCTCATGGCCGTGTCATTTGTCGAGTCGCCAGTCATGTTCTGTGAGTCTGTCATGCCAGTGGCATTGGACATATTGCTAGACATATTACTGGTAACTGATTCGATCTGCTGCCGTGCGGCAAAACTAGTTGCGTTGGTATTTTCTATTTCCCGAATCACCGCTTCCATTTGAGATAGCGGACCAAATGACTCTACTAAAGACTCTCCCGTCTGATTTGCCATACTCAGATTGTCCAATGGTGAAGGATTTGTAAAATTAGGCGAAGTTACAGGAAATTGTTGTGCATGAACATTTGGAACATAAAGATTTGGCACAAACTGCGTGCTCGAAACTGTAGCTAAAATAGCAAAACTCATTAAAGTCATTATGACTGATCGCTTCGTAAATTTGTTCATTGATGAACAACATTTGTCATTAGATTTATTTATTTCTACCTTCTATTCTATTGGAAAGTACAGTTAGAATAATATTCCCTGATTCCCCGCATAATCAAAGTATAATAAAAAAGTTATGGTGAGTTTGATCACCATTTCGGTCTTTCCGTAGATATTACCTACCTACCTATACAGATCCCGCTTGGATTGCTCACCTGGCAGTTGTTGTCGCTAAACTGGTTGTTGTTAATGTTCGGTGGGAGGCCGTTGGCGTTGTTCACATCGACGACATTCTCTAGAACGTTATTTGCTACGACACTATTTGCTGAGCTCTGTGCATCTAAGAATGCTCCATTTTGGCTTCCGTCAATATTATTCATCGAAACCTCAGATTGTTGAGTGTTTACAAACGTAATTCCAGCAAGAAGATTTCCGCTCATTAGGTTGGATGTCAATTTAGCACCTGTGCTAGAATGTGTCGCCACACCAAGACTGTTTTCTTTGACGATATTCTGTTGTATGTCCGTATTCTCAGATCCTGTCATGAATACCCCGATTTGATTACTGTCTAGTATCAGGGATGACATTTTCATTCCGTTGGCACCCGTAACGAGGACACCAGCTTGGAAGTTACTTATCGAACCTGGTCCGTTGATGACGACATTATCATTGTTTGGAACCATAATTCCTACTTTAGAGCTATCAGGTCCTGGACCAGTGATTGAGTACCCGTTCATGTTTACCACAGTATTATCACCACCAATAATGAGACCGTCTCCGCTACAGTCAAGATTTGCTGTTAGGTTTACCAATCCGCTGACAACTTGTCCACATGCGGCGTTAGTTGCTACCGGTTGTGCTTGTGCCATTATTGGCAATGAAGGCATTGCTAGGCCACCAATTGCCATTAGTGACAGAATTGTTGCTACCATGTATGACACAATAGTTCGTTTCATTCAGAAAACGCTAGCAGATATACTATATATGCGAGACTCCAATTTGTACTAAATCTCTGCTTCTTGTCTATCGAATATAAGTATTTGATTAAGTCATTGACTTTATGTCTCTTGCCCAAGAAATTACAAAGTTGTAAAATTACACACATACCGATCTCGAATCAATTCAATATAGGTTATTGAGATGGTTGGCCCCATCTGGATCCACTCGACAAGTTAATGAACTTGCAATCCCTGCGTCTTCAACTGGAAGAGAAACTTGTGGGATAGGTTTTTAGATGCAACACAGAAAGATCAACTGTATGCGTATTGCCATTGCCGGTGCTGGGGTTGCTGGAAGTTATCTAGCTTGTATGATGTCGAAGATGGGCCACGAAGTTGAGGTGTTTGAAACAAATGAGGAAGAAGCACATTGGCCAATATGCGCATGGGGGGGATCAAAGAATATGCTTGCAAAATTCTCGCATCAGGCGGGACTTGAATTCAGCGAGTATATTACACATACTGGACGCACGCTAAGAATTGATCTCCCGGGAAACAAAGTAGAATACTTGGAACTAAAGGGTTTGGTCACATATAACAAACGCAAATGGGAGTCAGATTTGCTACGAGGTGTCAAGGTTTCCTATGGAATGAAATGCAATTTGGAAAGCATAATGCTGTCTGAATATGATTTGGTAGTCGACTGCACTGGTTTTCATCGATCGCTGTTGCCTAGATCTAAAGAGGATTTTATAATACCCGCATATGAATATCTAGTTGAGAATATCAAAGAAATTGAAGATTTTTACGTAATTGGATACAAAGGTGCCCGGGGTTACTTCTGGTGCTTCCCTCTAAGTAAGGGAGAAGCTTTCGTTGGGGCGGGAGATTTGGACAGGAAGTATTATGGGATTGCAGAGTTCATGGCTAGACACCCAGAATGCACCATAAGGAAAAAGATAGGGAGGCCAATACGGCTTGCCCCTCCGCGAAGAATGCAACCGTTCTATTGGAACAATATCGTTGGTGTTGGAGAGTCTATTGGCTGCGTATTTCCGATGCTTGGAGAGGGAATTATTCCATCTCTAATTTGTTGTGATATATTCTTGAATCAGCTGGCCAGTAGCAATAAACCTGAAGAAAGGTTTGATTTCAAGCAGTACTCTACTAAAGTTCTCAAACGGTTCAGATATTATGATGATGTTTACCGAATCATACGACTAAAAATGGAGTCATCGTTGAATATGATAAGGCACTTTAAACTAATGATGAACATGTACCAAAATATGAAAAGGGAAGAAGATAGATTTGGATTTGAGGTCAGCCTAGTTAAAATGAACAGATTTGTAAATGCCCTTTGATTCAAATTGTGCCAATCCACGTGAATCGTTTGTGATATGGCACGATGCACATTCCAGTAACAATAGGACCGACCGAATTTCTAGAAGGTGTTGATTCATTGAATCTTACCGATGATAATCCATTTAGCTTCTAAATAAATAATAGTTCATTGGACGTTTGACGACATCCAACGTAACAATATTCATTCACCACTATAAGTACCTCAACAAGTGGAACAATGAATTGAGTCGCATTTTGGGAACAATTAAGATTTTTGTGATTGAGCAAGGAATGAATTTCAAAAATGGTTATTACCAAAATTCTGGGTAGTTCACTCAATTTACAATATGGAATCAAATGCATGTTACTACAATCAAAATGTCAATCTTCTCCAATGGATTGTAAAAGGAATGAAGCTCAGAACAATAGAATGGAAGGAATGGTAAGAGGAAATACCTTACAACTT